>JALOMO010000104.1 GCA_025455395.1 Bacteroidales bacterium | reverse complement strand
TTAAGCTCTATCGCCGGTATGGCATCAAGGTTGCCGAGACGACGCGATAATTCAGTATACTCCTCAATTGTGTTGCCGTTTACGTTTACTATGATATGGGTATCGTACTGCTTAAGACGGGGATAAATATGTTCCTCAAAGTAATCGATGCCTTTATTCTGCAAACCCACCGAATTGAGCATACCTGCCGGCGTCTCGGCCATTCTGGGATAAGGGTTTCCCTCACGGCGTTCGAGAGTAGTTCCCTTGACTATTATCCCGCCAAGAGCTGACACATCGAAGAAGTCATCAAACTCCGACCCGTAACCGAAAGTGCCCGATGCTGTCATGACGGGATTCCTGAACTCCAGTGTCCCTATCTTTATCCTGAGATCTGCCATTTTAGGTCTCTTACGTTAAACACCGGTCCGTCAGTGCATGAGCAGAGGTTGCCGGAGGTGGTAGGTACAATGCAGCACAGGCAAACGCCAATGCCGCAGGCCATAAGGTTCTCGAGCGAGACCTCGCAGAAAATATCACGTCTGAGGCAGGCAGCTGCAACTGCCTTCATCATTGGCTCTGGCCCGCAGCAATATATCCGGTCCCAGTCATTGTCCATGAACTGTGGCAGGTCTGTGATAAATCCCTTGTGTCCCTCTGAACCATCCTCCGTTGCAAGAATCACCTCTCCCAGTTTCCTGAACTCATCATGGTCAAGGATGCGTGAGCGGTTGCGGAAACCAAGGGCAAAGACCGGTGCTACACCAGCCTCGATGATCTTTCTTCCGAGTAACAGCAGCGGAGCCATGCCGCATCCGCCGCCAGTGAGTAGCACTTTCTCCCCTTTCCCGGGAATAGTGAAAGAGTTACCCAGAGGATATATTAAATTAAGCTTTTCACCCGGATTCAATCGGGAAATACGCTCCGTGCCCGGACCGGCAATCTGTACGAGCAGCGACATAGTACCGGTGCTGTAGTTAACATCATGCACCGAAAGGGGACGTCTGAGGAATGTTGAGGGGCTGTCAGTGACAAGCACCTGTACAAACTGCCCGGGCAGTATTTCAGGTAAGCCATCTGCGGAAGAGACATCAATTACAAAAAAGCCTTCGCCAAGCCTGCGGTTTTTAGTTACTGTAAGATCTTCTACCCTCTTCTTCATCAGAGCATCTTTGGCGCAAAATTAGCTATTTTGATCAGATTTGGTCAGGAAGGTCTGTATTCTGTAAATGTTTTATCAGAAAAAAACATCAGTACCCTTGTCAGCCTCTTTTCCGGTTGGCCGGTTTCACTCTCTTCGTTTAACTCAATCCCTGATGCCATTTCCTGGCCTTCCAGTGGTCCCGAGGTACCATCACCCATGCCAGGTGCCACACTTATAAGATGTTCTTCATAAACCGCTGTTTTAGGCTCTACTTCGAACAACGTGGGCTGAGATGCATATTTGTACATGGCTCCCCGGCCAAACAGAAGCCATTCAGCCGACAGGGAAGGATACTTCTGCAACATCTTCACCACAAAATCGAGACTCGGATTGTTTCTTCCTGAAAGTATATGTGAAATACCTGAGGGCTGAACCCCTATCTCTTCAGCAAACTGAGCATAGCTTTTATTTTCGCTCTGCAAAAAGGCAAGAATTCTCTCTTTCATACCAGATACCTGTTTTTACAAATGTAAATAATATATAAATTACACCTGTAATTTCAGTCTATTTACATCTGTAATTTCTCTTAATTATATTTAAATGATTCTCCTCAAAGTGATAGCCAAATTCATACCTAATCCAGATATAGTTACTTAATTATTAACACTATTACACTACTTTAGATACTCATTTATGCTGATTATTAATGAATTAACCTGTATATAAGTGATAATTCTAATTATTAACCGAACTTTAGGCTTGTGAATAATGAATCAAATAGTTTATATGATAAGTATAAGTGATTGATATATAGTTAAATATATAACTCTATTTATTGAATTGAAATATCTTTACATCAGTACATAAGCTATGATTACACTTGTAATTACATTGATCTCTTTTAGTTAAGAATTGTTCGTTTACATTTGTAATTAGGCCCTTCTTTATCTGCCTGTCAGCTGGTGATGTTCAATCAATAAAAGAATTAATCACTAAAAAGTGGTGAAGTGGTTCAGAAGAGAGTTTTTCAAGGGGATCACTCCCCTGCTCCGGAATATTGAATTCTCATGACATAATCAAAAACATCTTTTGTGATGAATTCTTTTAATTATCTTCATCCGGATAAACAGTAGCGGTGTTCCGGTGAGGATGCTGCGTAAAAACCCAGGAATCATGGCCATAAAACGATTTTCCCTCGCTCTGCCCTACCAGATACTTATTATGCTGGTTCTCGGAGGGTTATTTGGATACTTCTTCCCCCACCTCTCAAAATATACAAACTGGATGGGAGAACTCTTTCTGCGAGGACTCAACATGATTATCGTCCCTTTGATTCTCTGCTCTATCACTACAGGGGTAGCCAGTGTAGGTACTGCAGATAGCCTGGGGCGTCTTGGGGCCAAGACAATGGGATTTTATATCTTATCTACCCTGGTTGCCATTGTCACCGGGTTCTTCTTTGTTCAGCTCATAAAGCCTGGCGTTGGTGCTGAACTGGGTTTCCAGGTACCGGTTGAAGATATAGCCGCCGGAACGGAAAAATTCGGGCAGACGCTTATCAAGATCGTTCCGTCAAACATCTTCGAGGCGATGGTACAGGGGCATATGCTATCGATTATCTTCTTTGCAATCCTGTCAGGCTTCTTTATCACTCAGGTAAGTGAAAAACCGAGGATACTGCTGATGGACGTCCTGAATGCAGCACTTGATGTGATAATGAAGATCACCCTCTTCGTCATAAAATTCACTCCGCTTGGCGTATTCAGCATCTCTGCCAAAGTAATTTCCCAGCAGATACTGATGGGTAATGAAGTAAGTGAAGTAATCAGCAGGCTGGGACTATACTTTGTTACGGTTCTCCTGGGATTGTTTGTCCACGGCCTGATAACGTTACCACTTTCTGTCAGGATACTTGGCAGGGCAAACCCGTTAAAACATTTAAGGAACATGTCAACTCCGTTGCTGACAGCATTCTCAACATCCTCATCCAATGCCACATTGCCGCTTACTATGGAGGCCGTGGAGTTTAAAGACGGAGTCTCAAATAAGATCGCCAGCTTCACACTTCCACTGGGTGCAACCATAAATATGAACGGCACTGCCCTCTATGAGTGTGTGGCTGTAATGTTCATCGCGCAGGCATACGGTATTGATCTTACTTTTGGGCAGCAGATTATTGTTGTCTTTACAGCACTCCTGGCAGCAATAGGCTCTGCCGGAATACCTATGGCCGGACTGGTAATGATGGCCGTGGTGCTTAATGCTGTGGGATTGCCCCTGGAGGGCATCGGACTCATACTCGCAGTAGACCGTATCCTCGATATGTTCAGGACAACCATAAATGTCTACGGTGACACATGTGCTGCAGTAATCATAGCTAAATCTGAGGGTGAGACGCTTAGAGTCTAAAGTCAAAAGTCTAAAGTCAAAAGTCTAAAGTCTAAAGTCAAAAGTCTAAAGTCAAAAGTCAAAAGTCTGTTGGCGAAAGGCGAAAGAAGTAAGGTCCATGGGTGGAAAAGAAAAAGCCGGCATGATCCGGCTATTTCTTTTATGTAGTGTCAGATATCAACCAGGTCTTGGATCATCCGCATGATCCGCCGCAACCACTGCTTTTACTGCCGCATGATGAGCATCCCGAGGGTCCCATTATCTCTTCAGGGGTTGCCTCCCGCACACCTGTCACCCTGCCTGAGAAATGGAGTGGTGTACCGGCCAGCGGATGATTGAAATCCATCCTGATGAAGGCATCTCCTATCTCGGTTACAACACCATTCATCCTGTTACCCTGCGAATCCATCATGGGTACGGTATTGCCTACATAGCATATCTCTGTGTTCAGGACACCTTCATCCTCAAAAATATTCCTCGGCAGACTAACTATCATCTCCTCCCGGACTTCGCCGTATGCCTCTTCTGCTGAAAGACCGAATTCAAATGAAGAACCCTCATCCAGTCCTTCAAGATTGGCTTCAAATGCGGGCAAAAGTCTTCCGCTTCCGAACACAAACCCGAGCGGGGCAGAATCTTCCACAGTCTCAATCACCCTGCCTTCTCTGCCACCTTCATGAAGTGTATAAACGAGTGAAACAAATTTGTTATTTTCCAATTTCATAATTACTTATTTAACAATATTATATACTATATCAATTCAATTAAAAGACAAAGCTGACCCTGATCTCAGGATTATCATAGATCTGGTATCCTGTACTGGTAAGAACCCAGAGAAAAGAGAGATTAATGGCTGACCTCATCCCTGTAGGCTGTGATATAGTCACACCGCCCAGAAATGCACCTGAGTAAACACGCCCCGTTTCACCCGGTGTAGTGCTGACTAAAGCCTCATCGAGACTCAGACCCTCGTATTCGCCGTGCAGGTGGATTCCGGTATTGAGTCCCAGGGGAATGACATTGTCAAGGCTTTGGATAAGAGTAAACTGGATGTATCCTTTTCCACCGTATATTGTCATTTCACCAAATTCGTCAGCATAATACTGGAATGTCGGTCCGCCCGCAACAGCCAGTCGTGGCAGTACTCTCACGCCAACAAGCGGTGATACTTCGATATTGGTTATGCTTCCGAATGTCAGGCCGAATCCACCCCCGAAAAATAGTCGTTCCCTCAGGGGCGGACGGTTTTGAAAAGCAGATTGTCCTGCCGCAAGGAGTGTGCTGGCAAGGATTGCAATGATCAGTAAGCTCCTTTTCATATTGTGCATGCTCTGCATTTTGAGGGTACAAATAAAGTCAAAATTAGTACATTTACGGTAGCAGACCTTCAATTTTTAAAGTCAAAATTTTCTATAACACTGATATTAAGATGAATATAGTCATCACCGGAGCTTCATCAGGCATAGGAAGAGATGTTGCCCTGAAACTTTCCGAGGTAGCAGGCAACAAAATATATGCCATATCCCGGAACCAATCTGCTCTCAGAAGCCTTGCAGGGGAGAGTGCAAATAAGAACATCACCCCTGTGGCCTTTGACATTGCCGGACCGCGATCATCGCTGAGGGAGCTTGGGATGAAGCTCAGCGCTGACCCGGCGACAATTGACATAATCATAAATAATGCCGGTTACCTTGTTAACAAACCATTCACGGAACAGAGTGAAGAAGAGGTTGCTTCCCTTGTGTCTGTCAACTTCACAGCACCTGCAGCAATTATTGCGGAACTCTTACCCCTGATGAAAAGAGGTTCTCATGTTGTTAATATAGGCAGCATGGGCGGGTTCCAGGGAAGCATTAAGTTTGCCGGACTATCATACTACAGTGCTGCTAAGGGAGCTTTGGCTGTGCTGACAGAGTGTCTTGCGGCTGAATACGCAGACAGGGGCATATCTTTTAACTGTCTCTGTCCCGGAGCAGTGCAGACAGAGATGTTCAGCAAGGCATTCCCGGGTTACAGGGCCCCGGTCTCATCGGCAGAGATGGCTGCCTTCATCGCCGATTTTGCAATAAACGGAAATAAATACTTCAACGGGAAGATTTTACCAGTGGCGCTCTCTGTTCCATAGCATTCTTCGGTCTTCGGTCTTCGTTCTTCAGTCTTCACCTGAACAGACCACCCCCCGTCCACCAACTGGCGGACGGCTCCCCTCCTGACTCAGGAGGGGAAATCCTATTCTAACATAACCCTTGCTCCCTGCTTCTTGCTCCTTGCTCCCTGCTCCCTGCTCCTTGCTCCTTGCTCCTTGCTCTATGCCCTACCCTTTGTATTCCTTAACGGTAATCCTGCCGGCTACTGCCAGTAGTCCGTTAAAAGCCAGCGCTTTAAGCTCATCCTCTCCGGGGTAAACAAATACAGGCGCAAACTTTCCTACCATTGCCTCTATCCTGTCTACGAACTTTTGTTCATAAGCGAGTCCCCCGGTAAGGATTATGGCATCCACCTCACCGCTGAGGACGGCAACCATTGCTCCTATCTCTTTCGCTATCTGATAGCTGCAGCCAAGTGATATCAGCAGGGCTTTCTGATCGCCTGCAGCAGCCCGGTCGTACACCTCTTTGAAGCTGTTGGTGCCAAGGTATGCAACCATGCCTCCCTTGCCAGTGAACATTGCCTTAACTTCAGGCAGTGTATATTTACCGCTGAAGCACAATTCTGCAATCTGGCCTGCCGGCAGGCCGCCGCTTCGCTCAGGTGAGTAGGGCCCGTCACCGTTAAGTGCATTGTTGACATCAACCACCCTGCCCTTTCGGTGCGCACCAACGCTGATACCTCCTCCCATATGTGCTATAACAAGATTCATATCCTCATAATCCCTGCCGGCAGAGGATGCGTATATTCTTGCAACAGCCTTCTGGTTAAGTGCATGGAAGATAGATCTTCTTTCAAACAGCGGATGTCCGGAGAGCCGGGCGACAGGCTCAAGTTCGTCGACTACAACCGGATCAACGATATAGGCTCTTGCAACAGGAAGTGCGGAGGCAATCATATCTGCAATAAGAGCACCTAGATTGCTTGCATGCTCCCCGTGTATGGCTTCCAGGAGGTGCTTCTTCATGAGGTCATTGACCTCATATATTCCTGATTCTATTGGATTTACCAATCCGCCACGGCCTACAACAGCAACAATTTCAGAAAGTGTGGCCTTCTCCTCCTCGAGAGCCTTCATAACCAGCTCATGTCTGAAAGGCAGCTGGTCGGTTATCCGGGAAAACCCCTCCAGGTCAGAAGTGCTATGCCTGAGTGTCTTCTCAAAAAGTTGCTGCTCACCCCTGAAGAGAGCAAACTTGGTGCTTGTTGAGCCCGGATTAATTGCAAGTATCAGTCTGTTATCCATCGTTGTTAGTCATTCTTCGCTGCCATCAGGCATGCAAGAGCCACACAATAGTACTTTGACAGTTCGCTCTCGCTTCTTGACATAAGCACAACAGGCCTTGTGGTGCCACAGATCATTCCTGCCAGCTCTCCTCCTCCGAACAGCATTAGTCCCTTGTAGAACGGATTACAGGCTTCCAGCGAGGGAAAGAGCAGTATGTCGGAATCGCCAGCCAGGGGTGTGTCAACACCCTTGATTCTGACACTGTCAGGATCACATGCAAGGAAGAGATCAACCGGTCCGTCCATCACACATGATGATATCTGTCCTCTCTGTGCCATCTTGCACATAACAGAATAATCGTGAGTGCTGGGGAAGTGACTGCTTACCTTTTCTGATGCTCCTATAAGTGCGACTGACGGTTTTGTTATCCCGAATTTCCTTGCCATCGTTATCGCATACTCAGCCATAGCGACTTTCTGGTCAAGGTCTGGAAATGGAATTACTGCAGTGTCGGTGATAAAGAGCAGCTTGTGGTATGCAGGTATTTCCACCGCACATACATAGCTCATCACCGCTTTTGGAGGAAGAAGACCATGATCTTTGTCCATCACTGCTCTCAGGAATTTATCTGTTCCGACGAGACCTTTCATAACTATATCGGCCTCACCGTTGGAAGTCATCCGCACAGCCATTGTAGCAGCACTCTTTTCGTCATCCGCCTCAATGATGGTAAATTGCGAAGGGTCAGCGCCTGTTTCGTTACATGTCCTGATTATCTGCTCCCTGTTGCCGATCATCAGGGCATCGGCAAAGCCCTCACTTACAGCACGGTTGAGAGAACCCACAGTATTGTTGTCCTGGGCCCAGGCTACGGCAATACGATATCTTTTGCCTGATGATCTGACAGCGTCAGCCATCCCGCTGAGACTGGTTATCATATTATTCCTGTTTTGAGACTGCTGCTGCCAGCAGGATACTGTCATATTTTGCCTGGTCGGAATCGCTGCGTGAGGTAAGTACGATGGGCGCAGAAGCTCCGAGTATCACAGCTGCCACCTTTGCATGAGCGAAGAAAACAAGCGATTTGTACAACACGTTACCCACCTCAATGTCGGGCATCAGGAGGAGGTCTGTGTCGCCTGCCACATCGCTCCGGATACCTTTATGATTTGCACTCTCGAGGCTGATGGCATTGTCAAATGCCAGCGGGCCGTCGATCAGGCAATGCTTGATCTGGTCTCGCTGGTTCATCTTTGAGAGCAGTGCAGCGTCAAGAGTTGCCTGCATGTTCTCGCTGACCATCTCCACTGCCCCCAGAACTGCTACCTTTGGCATATCCACCCCCAGCTTGTTGAGGCATGCCACTGAGTTGTTCACTATAGATATCTTATCCTGCAGATTGGGCGCTATATTCATTGCCACATCGGTAACTGCTATCAGTTTATGATATGCCTCTACCTCAAATATGGCTATGTGCGAAAGAAGTGAACCGGTCCTGAGGCCCCACTCCTTGTTAAGTACGGCCTTTAGCAGGGATGAGGTTCCTACCTTTCCCTTCATGAGGATGTCAGCCTGGTTGCTGCGTACCATCTTGACGGCAATACCTACTGCAAGGTCAGTGTCAGGCTCATGGATCATTCTTACGCCAGAGATGTCAATGTTTCCGCTATTGGCAATATTCTGTATAGCCTCCTTGTCGCCAACGAGTATCGGTTCGATAAACCCATCACGGGCTGCATTAATAACTGAACTGAGTGAATTCAGGTCCTGTGCGGCTGCAAGCACCAATCTTCTCACCGGCTTGTCAGCCAGCAGATCCTTTAATTCTGACAGGTATCTTAATACCATGATATTTAAGGTTTAAGTGGTTAGCTTCTCAACTATTACTTTAGTATCCGATGCAATGACAAATTCTTCATCCGTTGTCACAACCATTACCTTCACCTTCGATGAAGGCTTTGAGATTACAATGTCTTTCCCTTTGATTCCATGATTCACATCCTCATCAATCTCAATCCCGAGAAAATCCATGCCGCTACAAATCATCTTCCTCACATTGAAATCGTTCTCCCCTACACCGGCTGTAAAGATAAGCAGATCGATCCCGTTCATCGCAGCCACATAGGCACCAATAAACTTCTTGATCTTATAGGAATACATGTTCAGCGCAAGCTTGGCTTTGGAATTACCCTCGCCGGCAGCAGTTTCAAGATCACGCATGTCTGAAGAGAGCTGCGAAATACCGGCCACACCACTCTTCTTATTTATCAGGTTATTGACCCCGCTAACACTAAGGCCTTCTTTATCTGCAAGATATAAAAGTACTCCAGGATCTATCTCCCCGGTTCTGGTACCCATGATAAGTCCGTCTACCGGAGTGAATCCCATTGAAGTGTCAACAGAAATGCCATTAAGGATTGCAGTGATTGAAGCACCGTTCCCAAGGTGGCAGGTTATGATCTTTATTTTGTGATAATCAAGATTCAATATTTTACAGGCTTTTTCGGCTACGAATCTGTGGCTGGTACCATGGAAACCGTATTTCCGGATCCTGTATTTCTCGTAATACTCGTACGGAATGGCATACATGAATGCGTAATCAGGCATAGTCTGATGGTAGGAAGTGTCAAAGACAGCAACCTGTGGTATTCCGGGCAGCAGTTTCTCGCATGATAATATGCCTTTCAGGTGGGCCGGGTTATGCAGGGGAGCAAGCTCGCCGCAATTCTCAATATCCCGCTTGACATCATTGTCAATCAGCACCGATTCCTTAAAATTCTCACCCCCGTGTGCTACACGGTGTCCTACTGCTTTTATTTCGTTTATATTTCGGATAACACCATGTTTTTGACTGACGAGTGCCTCCATGACCATGTTTATACCGATGGTGTGGTCAGGGATGTCAAGGATGACCTTATACGGTTCCTTTCCGGCAGGCTTATGTGTCAGTATACCGTCGGTGAGCCCTATTCGTTCAATCAGTCCCTTGGCAAGGACCTCTGAATTGTTCGACATATCGAAAAGCTGGTACTTAATGGAGGAGCTGCCGCAGTTAAGAACGAGAACAATCATGATTAATTATTATTACTTGGTCATGCCGGCTGCCTGTGTGGCAGTTATGGCTATTACGTTGATGATATCACTCACAGAACAGCCTCTCGAGAGGTCATTTATAGGTGCTGCCATACCCTGGAGCACCGGACCGATAGCCTGTGCATGAGCAAGACGTTCAACCAACTTATATGCAATATTCCCGCATTCAAGGTTTGGAAATATGAGGACATTTGCCTTTCCGGCTATTTTGCTTCCCGGCGCCTTCTTCTGCCCTATGGCTTCAATGAGTGCCGCGTCAGCCTGCAGTTCACCCTCGAACATGAATTCAGGTGCCATCTCTTTTGCCATCTTTGTTGCACTCACAACCTTATCGACCAGAGCATGACTCGCGCTGCCCATTGTCGAGAAGCTCAGTAATGCCACCTTGGGTTCAACACCCACAATCGTTTTTGTTGTCCTTGCTGTAGCGACTGCAATTTCTGCAAGTTCCTTATCTGTAGGATCAGGATGAACAGCACCGTCAGCAAATACTATAATGCCGTCGGCTCCAAACTCCTTATCTTTCAATATCATTATAAATGCCCCTGAGACAACCGATATTCCGGGAGCTGTCTTGACAAACTGAAATGCCGGCCTGAGTACATCACCCGTAGTATTCCTCGCCCCTGCAACCTCACCGTCGGCGTCCCCGTTCTTGATCATCATGACGCCCAGATAAAGTGGATCCTCAATCAGTTTCGAGGCAAAATCCCTGGTCAGACCCTTGCTGCTTCGCAGCTCAAGCATGAGATCAATATACCTTCCCTTCATCGGATGGTCGGCTGGATTGATTATTGTGGCCCTGTTGATATTATTCAACCCAAGGGTGCCCGCCAGGGTCATTATCTCAGATGGATCACCAAGGAGAGTTATCCTTGCAAGACTCTCAGCTATTGCCACATCTGCAGCCTTCAGAGTTCTCTCCTCCGTGCCCTCGGGTAATACTATGCGCTTATTGTGCTTTCTGGCATTAAGTTTGATCTGATCAAGCAATTCCATTGTAAATCAATAAATTAGTTAATATTTGTTTCCGGGTTAAAAGTACTAAAAAAAAGTGTAAGTGTGCAATTATCAATTACATGATTAAAGTCAGATTTTGCATA
>JALOMO010000103.1 GCA_025455395.1 Bacteroidales bacterium | reverse complement strand
CCCTAACCTTCAGAACATACCTGTACGTGACGAAGAGGGGCGTGAGATACGAAAAGCATTTATACCTGCACCCGGCAAGATATTCCTCAGCGCTGACTATTCTCAGATAGAACTGAGGCTGATGGCTCATCTCAGCGGTGACAGCGGAATGATTGCAGACTTCCTATCCGGTCAGGATATTCATGCTGCCACTGCCTCAAAGATATTCGGAGTACCTTTATCCGGGGTCACCCGCGAGATGAGGGCAAGGGCAAAGACAGCCAATTTTGGCATTATATATGGCATCTCGGCCTTCGGTCTTTCAGAGAGACTGACCATCGGGCGGAAGGAGGCAAAGGATCTGATCGACGGTTATTTCAACTCCTATCCCGGAGTGAAAGCATACATGGACGACAGCATCCGCAGGGCCAGAGAGCAGGGTTACGTAACAACCATGTTCGGCCGACGCCGCTATCTTCCTGACATTCACTCAAGAAACCAGGTTGTCAGGGGCAACGCTGAAAGAAACGCAATCAACGCACCGATACAGGGCAGCGCAGCCGATATAATAAAGATAGCAATGGTCCGGATTGCTGCAAGGCTTAAGAAGGAGCTTCCTGAAGCAAGAATGATACTGCAGGTTCATGACGAACTTATTTTTGAGGTCAACGAGACACATGTTGAGCACCTCAGATTAATGGTGTCAGAGGAGATGCGCGGTGCAACAGAGCTGAAGGTTCCCCTCGAAACCGATACCGGTACCGGATACAACTGGCTTGAGGCACATTGAAAATGATCGTATTATGGTAAAGGTGATCTATTTCGGAGCTGCACGTGAGATAACGGGTAAGGCAGAGGAGGAGCTTGCCGCATCTGACACTGAGCGGCTTAAACAGCTTATAATTGTGAATTATCCGGAAATGCGGTCGCTTCCGTTCAGATTTGCACTGAATGGGGCCCTCCTTAAAGAGGTGGCCACCCTTGAACGTGGTGATAAAATTGCCGTTCTTCCTCCGTTTGCCGGAGGCTAAAATGTGATCTATGAAAAACAAATATCTGATTGCCGGCCCCATTACTGCAACAATTATCTCAGAATTGATGACCCTGGGGAACGAAGATCCTTCTGCAGGCGCTGTGGCAGTCTTCATTGGCAGGGTCAGGGATGATGAACAGGATGGAAAAAGAGTCACTGCCATTGAGTATTCAGCGTATGAGGAGATGGCTGTTAAAGAGACAGAGGCAGTAATTAATACTGTCAGATCGGCCTTCAGTGATGTCAGATCAGTATTTATTGTTCATTCTACAGGAATTGTAAAGGCAGGCGAGGCCTCTCTCTTCATTATGATAACAGCCGGTCATCGTGACCATGCGACCCGTGCCTGCAGACATACCCTCGAAATGGTAAAGGAGAGGCTTCCCGTATGGAAGAAGGAGCTTTTCTGATCTGTTTGCAGAAGCAGCGGTCAGATAGCCGGACCCCTAAGAAGTGAGGCATACCTTTCCCTGTCGGAAGAAATAGTTATGGCCTCTTTGACCTGAGAGTCACGTGCGAGCGAATGCTTTATCATTCCTGCGTCATAAAAATATCTCCCCGCCAGCTCTGATTCAATCAGTTCAATCACCTCATCCTTCCGGAGGATAATATCCCTGTCAAGAGAATGTGAGAGGCCTGCACGAAGCTGCTCCAGCGCCTTGCTGTTATCATCGTATAGCTTCTCTTCACTTGCCGTTGCAATCAGATCCTCCAGTGCCGACTCTGAGCTTGTCTTGTAGCTGAACTTCTTCTCTTCCAGGAACATCCTGAAACGCTCGATATCATTCTCATTGAGCTTCAGACTGTCAAGTGTGGAGGGCTGAGGGTGTGACCAGAAATATTCGGTGGCAAAGTCAAAGATCATATTCTGCACATAGAGCTCGCTTGAAAAACGCGAGAGCATATCGCTTGAAATAACAATGTCAGGGATAATTCCCCCGCCGTCTTTCACTGGCCTGCCGTTGCGTGTACTGAATGTCTTGATTAATGAATCCGGTATTGCCCCCACACTGCCGTCTTCATTGCGGCTTGAAAAATCTACAGCCTGAATGCATCTGCCGCTGGGGATATAATACTTTGCGGTTGTTACTTTCACCTGAGCCTTATAACTGAGGGGTCGCGCAACCTGCACAAGCCCTTTACCGAATGATCGTTCCCCGATCACTATTGCGCGGTCGAAATCCTGCAATGCTCCTGCAACTATTTCGGATGCCGATGCAGACCCCCTGTTGATAAGAACAACAACCGGCATATCGGGTGCTACGGGATTCCTGTTTGTACGGAATACAGCATCATACTGCTTTGCCCTGCCACGGGTGCTAACCACTTCCAGCCCCGGCACAACAAAAAGATTTACAATCTCAACGGCCTCATTAACAAGGCCTCCCGGGTTATTCCTGAGGTCGAGGACCAGGCTCTCCGCTCCCTGCTTATCCTTTAAATCTATCAGAGCGTTCCTGACCTCGGCAATACAGTTCTGTGTGAAATTTGTGAACCGGATGTAGCCCGTTTTACTGTCGATCATGCCGTAATACGGGACGGCCGGAATAGAGATCCTTTCTCTCTTGAGTTTCTTTGTAAATTCCTCCCCGTTACGCCGGAACACCAGAACAGCCTCTGTCCCGGGTTCTCCCTTCAACATGTCAGAAGCCTTTTCAGATGCTATGCCTTTAAGCGAAGTACCGTCAATACTTATCATTTCATCTCCCGGCCTTATGCCGTTCTGATCAGCAGGGAATCCCTTGTATACATTGGTTACCACTATGTAATCACCAGATCTCCTAATCAGCGAACCAAATCCTCCGTATTTTCCGGTTGTGATGAAATCAAGATCTCCTGAATCCTCCTCAGGGTAATAGACAGTATAAGGATCAAGAGAGGAAAGCATAGCGTCAATACCTTTATTTACAAGCTTTTCTGCATCAATTTCATCAACATAGAAGGCATTAAGCTCCCTCATAAGCGAAATATATACGTCAATGCTTTTTGTGAACTTGAAATCCCTGCTCTCCTGGTTTATGAAGATAAAACCGGTTGTAATGGCAACTGTAATAACAATTGCAATGGATAAGAAAGCCTTTTTAGATCTGCTGATTGTCATGGATAATAATTTTCGCAAAGTTAGCACTTCACTTAAGATGTTTAAGTTTCTCAATCATCTCTTTAATGCTTCGCTCTGTAACACTATAGGGATGTATTTCGGTATCATTATAAACAATTGCCAGGTCAATCATTCTCCCTTGCGTTAAAAGCAGCTCTGTCAGAGATGATTTGTTAAGCCTGTAGGCCTCTCTGATCCGTCTCCGGATGAGGTTTCTCATGAAAGCCTTTTTAAAGTTTCTTTTAGGGACTGAAATGAGTACTCTTACGCATGCCTTGTCTGGCTCACCTGGCATCAGGTTATATAATACCTTCAGTGGTGGCAGATAGATTGTTTTGCCTGAAGAGAAGAGGCTGGCAATTGAACCTACATTGCAAAGTCTCTCCTTTTTTAAGAATGTCGTACTGCTCTTTTTCATTTAAGAAGAAAAGGCACCAATCCTGCCGGAGTGATGCCTTCCCCTGGATAATTATCTGAGGGAACGTTATTTATGATTTCTGTTGAAGTCTCTTATAAAACAGTCGAGTGCCATAGTCATTGAGGGAGCCTTCGGATTGGGAGCCTGAATATCAAGCCTGAAGCCTTCATTTGTAACCGCTTCGGCTGTTGTAGGACCGAAGGCCGCAATCTTAACCTCTCCCTGTGTGAAGGAGGGGAAGTTCTCCTTGAGTGATTTTATTCCTGAAGGACTGTAAAAGACAAGAATATCATAGTCAAGCTCTTTGCTGTCAAACCCCCGGCTTATGGTCCTGTACATCGTACCAATGGTATGATTGATCTTGTTTTTGGCCAGCATATCCGGAATGTCTGTGTTGTGAGGCTCAGAGAGCGGCACAAAAAAATTCTCTTCCCTGTGCTTGATTATAATATCCAACAGATCTTCGAATTTTACCTTGCCGTGAAAAATCTTGCGCTTGCGGTAGACAATATACTTCTGAAGATAAAAAGCAACGCTTTCCGTGATGCAGAAATACTTCATGGTGTCTGCTACGGTAATGCGCATTTCATCACAGATCCTGAAGAAGTGATCTATGGCCGTTTTTGATGTAAAGACCACTGCAGTAAAATCCGGGATGTTAATCTTTTGTTGTCTGAAATCCTTGGCAGAGACGCCCTCAACCTGAATAAACTGCCTGAAATCTATTTTCAGGTTGTATTTTTTTGCCAGCTCGAAATATGGTGATTTCGGATTGTTTGGCTCAGGCTGCGACACTAATACCTTCCTTATCTTCAAAGCCTTAAGTTTTTAATTCAACCTCCACAATTACCCTTAAATCAGAAAATCCCCAGGACCTTCATAATCATCAACACGGGTAAGACTTCAAGGGCACAAAGGTATAAAAGGAAATACAATATTGAAATATGCCTCTTTATAAAAATACTTAACAGCCTCAAAATGCGAATAATAAGAAGCAAAAATGAGGTCGTGAGACCAATAATAATAACCGTTATTGAGTATTCTGCCGCGGAAAAGAGAATCAGAAAATTAAGCAGGAACAGGATTATGGCGCTAAGGAACCATGAATTATAAACCACATTCATATATTCTCTGAAGACAGCTTTCAGCCCGGTTGTTTCTGCCACAATTATGCAGGCAAGGTGTCTCAGAAGAATTGCACCCAGGAACCCTCCTGCTACGACTGATATCAGTTTGACCGACGCTGCGTCGCCGCTCATTGAGAAGATGCCCGTTATTATGAGTGAGATTGCGGAGAACAAGCTCACGTTAATGGCCGTAAAGATATTCCTGAATGCCGGAGGCCAGGAAAAGACTCCTGATGTACTTGGCGCCGGCATTTCATTCTGTCTCCGGAAACTGAGAAACGCCAACCCGGAGGTGAAGTTCTTCCGTCCGAATACGATCAGAAAGGCAATAAGAACGAATGCAAGAGAGAGAAGTGCAAAGCTGAAATCATTGTCAACGGCGTCAGAGGGTCTCAGTTGTCCGGGATCTCTGCCTGTGCCGGTGTAGAAATCAGGTTTTACGCCAGACCGCAGAATTAAGAAGGCATCGCCGGCAGATTCATCTGTCTGCACAGGGATGAACCGGCCTATCATATACTCCCTATCCTGGAATTCGGGTAGGAGTGTATCGGCAGTGTTAACGACTATTGTATCACCGGTAAAAACGTTCATTCCGATATTTTAAAAATATGCCGGTCGTTCAGGGTAGATCTCTTTAAGAATATTATTTGCCAGTCGGCTGGCACCTATCCTGAAGTACTCCGGACTAAGCCAGTTTTCACCCAGAACATCTCTGACAATATTATAATAGACTATTGCATCATCGGTGGCAACTATCCCTCCCGCAGGCTTAAAACCGATCATTATACCTGTTTCTTCGCGGTAGTCATGTATTGCCCGGCACATTATCCAGGCAGCTTCCGGTGTGGCTGATACCGGGCTCTTGCCGGTTGATGTCTTGATGAAATCAGCTCCAGATTCCATGGCAATTACTGATGCCCTGTATATTTTTTCCTTGTCACCGAGCAACCCGGACTCTATTATGACTTTCAGCGTTGCCTCACCTGCAACCTGTCGGAGGCTTTTGATCTCCTCAATGACAGCATCATAATCCCGTTCAAGGAACATACCCAGTGGAATTACGATATCGATCTCGTCAGCACCGTTCCTCACTGCTATCTCTGTCTCAAGCATTTTTACCTCAAGAAACGTCTGGGAGGTTGGAAAGGAAGCGGAAACAACAGCAAGCTTTACTCCCGACTTACCAAGCCCCTCAAGTGCCGGAACCACAAAATTGGGAAAAACGCATACAGCGGCAACGTTGCTCATATTAGGATAATATTGATTGAAAGCGGCCGCCTTTTCGGTAAAAGTCTTTATTTGTCCGGAACTGTCTGTTGCATTCAGGCTGGTCAGATCTATCATGGAAAAAACTGAACTGAGAATTGCATTTCTCTCTTTCTCCCCGGGAATCTTTTTTGCACGCTCGAGGCCCTTTTTCATCTCCTCAGATGAGAACTCGGGCTTAAGCAGTTTCTGATATAGTTTGGTCATGATCAAGGTATTGTAATAACAAACAAAGAATAATCATCAGTTGATAAACCGATGTCAATTTAATGTTTTTTGTCAAACGCAAGAAAAAGCCGGCAACCTATTTTCTAAGACCGTTATTGCGTGCCAGAGAGGCGAATATACCAGTGAAGCATAGGAGTGAAAAAATAACAAATCCGCTTTTCATTGAGGCCAGCAGCAAGTCATAGTTTGACGGGCTGATCTTTACCTGACCCATAAATAGGGCAAGCAGCATCATTGCTATTGCCATACTGAAGGTCTGCCCGACATTCCTCATGGTGCCTATCATGCCCGAGGCGTTACCCAGCTGCCTCTTCTCAACGGAGCTCATTATGGCATTGGAATTGGGTGAGGAGAAGAGAGAAAAACCCACTCCCATGATTATCAATACTATTACAATAAAATATACAGGTGTCTCTAGCGAAATAAAACAAAGCATTATCAGTCCGACTGTTGTTATGGCCATTCCTATTGATGCAAGAATGCCGGGATTATATTTGTCCGATAGTTTTCCTGCGGCAGGTGAAATGAGGGCCATAGTAACCGGCCACGACATCAGAACAAATCCGGCGTCGCGCGGCCCCAGATCCTTTATATACTGGAGAAAGAGACTCATGAAGAATCCGATTGCACTGGTGGCAGCATAATGTATCAGGGCCGCCAGGCTTGAGAATGCGAAGACACGGTTCCTTGAGATAAGGGTGGTGTCAAAGAGCGGATGAACCGCCCTGTTCTCACGAATTATGAAAAGCGGAACCAGGAGCAATCCTGACGCAGTTATTACCCACCCTGTCACTGACGGAAGCCTGGAGAAACCAAGCATCAGGAAAGCCAGCGATGCACCGTATATAAGCGCTCCCTGCCAGTCAAAGCTCTCGCCCTTTGAGTCGGCCCACTCTTCCTTCATCTTCGTTTTTATCAGTATTATGCTTGCGATCCCCATCGGTACCAGGAAGGCAAATATGCTCCTCCATCCGAGGTAACGCGTCAGCATCCCTCCAAGAAAAGGCCCTGATGAAAGTCCGATATAAACGGCTGTGACATTTATTCCCATCGCCCGGCCCCTCTCGCCCGGTGGAAAGACCGATGTAAGTATGGCCAGGTTTGTGGCGAACATCATGGCGCCACCAAGTCCTTGAAGTATCCTGGTGAAGATCAGCCAGTTAATATTTGGCGTAAATGTGAGCAGAATCATTGTCAGAGTGAAGATAAATATCCCCGCCGTGAATACCTTTTTCCTGCCAATGATATCTCCTGCACGTCCTGCCGGAAGAAGAAGGATAGAGGTGGAAAGCATATAACTGCTGATTATCCAGTTGAGGGTGACCGCATTGGCACCAAATTCTTCGCCAATAGAGGGAAGTGCCAGGTTGACTGCAGAGCCCATAAATGGTGTCAGAAATGATGCAAACACCGTAATTGTCAATACTGACCGTTTAAGCTCCCTGTCTGTCATTCCCTGTTTTTGCTGTCAATAAAGATAGTGACGGGGCCATCATTGATAAGGCTCACCTCCATCATTGCGCCAAAGATGCCTGTGCTGACACTCCTTCCCAGCAGCTCCTCTGCCCTCCGGATGAACAGTTCATAGAGAGGTGTTGCATGCCCCGGCCTGGCAGCACGGATATATGATGGCCTGTTGCCTTTTCTGGTGGAGGCATGAAGTGTAAACTGACTGATGATCATTATCTCTTTTCCTGTTTCTGCTACAGAAAGATTCATTACACCGTCGATGTCATCAAAAAGCCTCAGGTTAACCAGTTTTGATGTGAGCCAGTCAACATCTCCGCTCTCATCTGCCTCTTCAATTCCAAGAAAAGCCAGCAGGCCGGCCCCGATGGCCGAATATTTCTCCCCGTCGATATTGACGGAGGCGTTTTTGACTCTTTGTACAAGGATTCTCATCTTAAAACCGGGATAGTAAAATTAGTAATTATTCAATACTTTTACCCACCCTGATTCTGAACATGGACCTTATCACAATAACCGGTATTGCTCTCGGCCTTTCGTTTGATACATTTGCCGTCTCTCTCTCTTGCGGAGTAGTGGAATCGAGGATACGCTTCAGGGAAGCGATACGCATCGCATTTATCCTGGCTCTTTTTCAGGGCGCCCTGCCTGTTCTGGGCTATTTCCTGGGGTCAACGGTTAGCCGTCATATAGCGAAGTTTGATCACTGGGTGGCCTTTGCCCTTCTCATGTTTCTGGGTATACGCATGATAACCGAGGGTCTTAAAAAAAGCGACCGGAGGAATATGGTAAATTACAGGCATCTGCCTGTTCTTCTTACAATGGCAATCGGTACCAGCATAGATGCCTTTGCCGTAGGCATAAGCTTCGCTTTTCTGAATGTCAGGATATGGCTCGCAGGCCTGGTAATCGGAACGGTAACCTTCATCGCATCTATGACGGCCATCCGTATCGGCAAGTCGGCCGGCAGTCATCTCGGATCGAGGGTTGAGATACTGGGAGGAATAATTCTTGCCTCAATAGGCATTAAGATACTTGCCGAACACCTTCTGTCTGCAGGTTAACCTTTGTGCATTATTCTGAACGCACGGTTCGCAACCCGAAGACCGGGCCTGCCATATTACGCGGATGGGCCTGAATACGCACTGTGATACTGTTTTTTCCACTGGTAAGCTCCTGAGGCACTGAATATTCGACAAAGATGAAGCGACCATCGTTTTTGTTTGAGATATTCTCCGTGGCAATGGTCTTTCCGTTGACCATGATATCAAAGGTCTTCCTTCCCGGAAACCCTCCCCAGTATTCAGCAACTATCTTGTTTGGCTTCAGAGGATCACTCTTCATTTCAACAGAGAACCATCCGTCGCGAGTCTCGCGGAAGGGTCTCTCCTTAAATCTCCCCGGATCACTCTTTTCGCTCTGCAGCTTATGGTCTCTCTCCGGCTGCATCTCACCCGGCTGAAAGAAGTCAACGGTGATCCGCTCAAGGTTCTTCTTAAACTCAAGCAAGGCAATGTATTCAGCTTCACGTTCCTGCCATGCCTCTTCAGTGAACATATCCCAGAAGATGGAATAACGCATATCATAGGTCCTGTAAAAGGGCTTCAGCATGACATCCCTCGGGCGACCTGCATTCTTCATGACAAAGGTATTTGTTTCACCGGCAACAGGTTCGGTCCACAGTGCGGGATTCCTTTCGGAGGTCATCAGAACCGGCACATACAGAGGGCTGGTGACAGCTGTGTCGTTAACACTGCCGAGCACACCCGCGAGCACAACAGGACCGTTGAAGACAGCTACTCTGAGAGAATCGTCAGCCATTGCCTCCAGTCGCAGCTCAAATGGTATGTGTACCTCAATCCTGTCTCCTGTTCTCCACTTCCTCCGCAGTGGAATAAAGCTGCCGGGATTCTGCCCTGCCCCATGCCTTTTTCCGTTGACTTTTACCTCAATCCCATCCGTTGCCCATCCTGGATAACGGATATTTATCGTCAGCTCAACGGGAGAATCTGCCGTAATTTCAAAGGACGAGCCCTGCTCCTCCGGATAATTTGTCTTTTGTGTAATTACCAGACCCTTCTCCTTCCATGTCAGCTCTGATGCAATATATTGGTATACAAATAGTTCATTCTCATTATGAAAATAGATTGAGGCCCCGTATTTTGAGTGGTTTTCCATTCCCGTCCCGATACAGCATGTGAACCATTCGGGATCCTGAAAATCCTTGAATCCCCCCATATCCAGAGACAGGTTATAGACTACCCTTCCATTCTCCGGGTGCTGTGATGCCAGTATATGGTTAAACAGAGCTCTCTCATAAAAATCAGCTGCTGACGGGGAAGCTGTCCATTCAAAAAGATGGTCGGTAAGTTTCAGCATGTTGTAGACGTTGCACGTCTCTGTTGTTCCGTCTCCAAGCCTGTTGCGAAGCTTGTCGGCCTCTCCGAAGTACTCATCATTTCCATGACCTCCGGTAACATAGGAGTGATGGCTGACAACAGTCTCCCAGAAGAATTCGGCTGTCTTCCTGTCCGTAGTATCACCTGTAAGTTCGTATCTGCGCGCCAGGCCGATGAGCTTGGGTATATTCGTGTTGCCGTGTTTGCCAGGCAGTATATCCTCACCGCGTGAGAGTGGTTCAAGTATAAACTTGTCCTGGAATTTACGGGTAAGATTAAGATATTTTTCGTTTCCCGTATCTGCATATAGGTCGGCCAGAGTTTCGAGTATCCCTCCGTGCTCACAGTGAAGCATCTCCTCAATCTGTTCCGGTGACAGATCATCAACAACTGTTGAAAGCCAGTCAGCGAACCGGGCAGATATTTCCAGGGCAGCCTGGTTGCCACACAGCCTGTAGGCGTCACGCAGTCCGGCCATGACCTTGTGCTGTGTATAAAAGGGGACCCAGATCCCGTTAAGGTCAAACCCCTGAGAGCGTATATCACCCTTAGCAACCTCCTCTTCAAGTATTCTTTTTCCGTCAGGGAAGGCTCCAATATATCCGGCACCATCAGCATCCTGGCATTCCTTAAGCTCGCTGACAATGTAATTAACCCTGTTGAGAAATTCAATGTTGCCCGTTGTCTGGTACATCATCGAAATAGCACTCAGGTAATGACCAAGACTGTGACCTGCGATGGTATTGCCTTCCCATCCGCCGTAATGTTCTGCTTTTGGTTCCAGTCCTGCCTCACTGCGGAATTTGGAAAGAAGCCTGTCGGGGCTGTAGTTCAGAAGGACCTTCTCATTAAGTTCTGTCGCGTGAAGAAATGGCCCGTCAAGCAGCTTTACGTCACTTAGCCGGAACGGGATTACCCTGAAATCAATTACCTCTCTGCCGCCTGTGCTTATTGTTGATTTTTTATCATCAGTGCATGCGGAAAGAATAGTTGCTGTAACAGCTAAGAATAGAATGATAGTTCTCATATCAGATCAAAATGGTATCATATATCGTTCCCTGTTCCTGAA
>JALOMO010000197.1 GCA_025455395.1 Bacteroidales bacterium | reverse complement strand
GCAATCGGACAGGAAGAGATCTATTCGTCTGAGATTAATGTGGACGCGGTTACAAAAGGTCAGTATGCCAACTGCAAGAACCAGATTCCTATCAGGGGACAACTGCAGTGGTGGTCTATAACCCAGAGGGCAATGGAGATATTCACCCTCCAGGGTGATGATGCTATTTATGCACAAACCGGAGGTGCCCAGGACATGTATGGTGCTGACATTTTTAACCAACCGCTGAACGGTCAGTTCAACCAGGTCTGGTATGCTGTCTCATACCGCAATATAGGTGTCTGCAATACTGTCATTGCAAATGTCCAGCCAACTACACAGAGATTTAAGGAACTGATTGCAGAAAATTATTTCCTTCGAGGCATGTGGTATCTCAATGCAATGAGGTTGTATGCAAAGCCGTACACTCTTGGCACAGATAATCTGGGCTTGCCTTTAAGGCTTGACCTTTCAACCGAAAACCTTCCACGGGAAAAAGTGGGTGTTGTCTACGAGCAGATTCTGGCAGACTTCAAAAAATCAATTACCGACCTTCCGACAATAAACAAGGTACAGAACCATGGGCGTGCATCAAAAGAAGCAGCATGGGCATATTTGTCGAGAACCTATGTGTGGATGACTGATCCTGATATGGATGGTCCCAATGACAAGGCGTTCGCAGACAGTGCAATCGCCTATGCCAATAAAGTTCTAGGCAGTGCCAGTGTAGGTCTTGAGAACACTGCTGCCTACTTCGGAAGTACACAGCTGCGTAATCCGATAACTACATTACCCGGTACGCCATTTCAGCATTATTATGCAAAAGCAAAATCCTCCAAGGAGACGATTCTGTGCATAGCCAGGGCTGATATTGAAGCTTTGCTGAAGCAGGACCGGGGAGCACTATGGATTGATGATGGTAAAGCTAATGGATGGGGCCAGATATATGCCACTAAGTCTTACAGGCAGATGCTGGGTGAATACCCGCATGATCTCAGGCACAACTTCATTGAACCTGTATACCAGCGGGATGCAAACGGCAACGTTCTGTATAATACTGACGGAACACCCAAGATCAGTCTTTACCGCTCAAACCAGTTTACTGAGATGTACTATGTTAATAAGTTCTCTTACCAGAGCAACCAGTTGACATTGAATTCAGAGGTATTTATGAGAGCTGCGGAAGTGATTCTCAACCGTGCCGAGGCCTACGCAAAACTCGCTGACAAGGGATTGCCCTCTGCTGACGGAAAGAACCCAAGAACCCTGCTGCAGAGTGTATCAATGATGTAAACACTATCAGGCAACGTGCAGGTCTTTCAGGAACAGATCTATACTCAGTAGGCAACCTGAAGGGCATGGCAACTTATCTTGATGTTGTCTTAAAGGAGCGTAAGCTTGAACTTGCGTTTGACTTTAACCGTTCAGTTGACCTTTTCCGCAATAAGCGCAGTCTGACGGAAACGACACTAAACGGTGTGACGTTCACTGTCCCTTATACCGATCCCAGGGTAGCATACCGCATACCTCAGATCGAGATGGACCTCAATCCTCTGCTGGTGCAGAATTGATAAGCTGCTAAGTATTAATGGCAGGGGATTTTGGGAACATTATCCCCTGTCTTTTTAATAGCAACATTACTGACCCTAAGGGTAGAATTAAGACATCGGGAAAATAATGGACTATCTTAGTCTAATCAAATAAACACTATAATGAAAGCACTTCTTTATACCAAACCATTTCATCTTGAATATGTTGATTATCCTGAGCCTGAAATGGGTGATGATGATGTACTTATACAGGTAAAAGCGTGTTCTGTCTGTGGGTCAGATGTACATGGATACACCGGCACCACCGGCAGGAGAATTCCGCCACTGATTATGGGACATGAAGCTTCAGGCATAATAGCGGCTACTGGCTCCAGAGTCAGTAACTGGGAAAAGGGTGATTATGTAACCTTCGATTCAACCATATCATGCGGGACATGCTATTACTGCAGGCAAGGCCGTATTAACCTATGCAACAACCGTCGTGTGCTGGGCGTCTCCTGTGCGGAATACAGGCGCAACGGTGCATTTGCCGATTTTGTGGTTGTCCCTCAGCATATACTTTACAGGTTGCCTGAAGGTCTTGCTTTCGAAAAAGCAGCTCTCGTAGAACCTCTGTCAGTGGCGGTGCATGCCATAAACAGGGCACCTGTAAATACAGGTGACACCATAGTGGTAATAGGGGCCGGAATGATCGGCCTACTTGTGATCCAGGCACTCAGATCATATGGTCACAGCAAAATAATCGCAGTGGACAATGATCAGGAGAGGATTGGTCTGGCTTTAAAGCTTGGAGCTGCAAAGGGTTTGAATTCCGAATCGGAAGATGTCACCGGCGAGGTTATTAAGATGACTAGCGGCCTGGGGGCTGATGTGGTTTTTGAGGCCGTTGGCATAACCTCAACAGTGGTTACCGGAATAAACTGCCTTAAAAAAGGAGGGGCAATCAGCCTGATAGGTAATCTTGCTCCCAATGTTGAGATACCACTTCAGGCAGTGGTCACGAGAGAACTAAGCTTATACGGTTCATGCATCTCTGCAGGAGAATATCCCGCCTGCCTTGAAATGATAGCAAGTGGCGCTGTTAATGTCGACATCCTGATAAGTGCAGTGGCGCCCCTTTCAGAAGGCGCAGAATGGTTTAAAAAACTCCATGACAGGGAACCTGGTCTGATGAAAGTCGTGCTTATTCCCGGATCCTGAATTTCATTACTCTCAACTGAAGATTCATTATAAGTTACATGTTCATGACAAACAGCAACCATATCGCCATCATTGAAGTAATTCCGATTACCAGTGTTCCAAGAGTGTGCAGTTTATAACCTGTTCTGACATCCATACCTGACATTTGAGTCACAACCCAGAAAATACTGTCATTGGCATGTGAGACAACCATTGATCCTGCGCCTATTGACAGAACTACAAGGGCTTTATCAACCGGCGTATCAAACCCTAATGAAGACATTAGCGGGGCCATTAATGAGGCGGTGGTAATAATTGCCACTGTTGATGATCCCTGGGCGCTTTTAAGAGCCGCAGCCAGGATAAAAGGCAACCAGATACTCAAGTTAATCTCGGCCAATGAATTACCGATAACATCTGCTATACCCGAATTTCTGAGAACCATGCCAAATGCCCCGCCGGCGCCCGTTATCAGTATTATTATCGATGCATCAAGCAGAGCCTTACCTACCCATCCTGCTCCTGAAAGCATCGCCCTGTCGAATTTTTTTGGCAGAAGAAATGACAGAAGTGTCCCGATAAGCAGTGCAACAAGAGGTGCCCCTATAAACCCGGAAACACTTTTTATCACACCCGTTCCCAAAGGGTTTGAAGGAAATTCTGATATAGATTTAATAACAATTAAAAAAATGGGAACCAGGATAGGCATGAAGGCTTTAAACGCTCCGGGGGCCTCCTTCATCTTTGCTGTCAGTTGTTCCTCGGTCAGGTCAGGGTTTGGATCAATGTAGGTTCTTGAGGCAAATTTTGAAGCGAAGAGCCATCCGGTTACAAGTGGGGCCAATCCTACCAGTAATCCGAACAATATCACCAATCCCAGATCGGCATTTAAGATTCCTGCTGCGGCAATGGGTCCAGGTGTAGGAGGAACCAGACAATGTGTGATGATAAGCCCCAGTACAAGCGCTATTGCTGATCCGGCAAGCGATATCTTTGCTCTCTTTGAAAGTGCACGGTTCAACGATGAAAGGATAACAAACCCTGAATCAGCAAATACAGGGATGGACACAATGTATCCAATTATTATCATTACCAGATGTACCCGTTTCTTTCCAACAATCTTGAGAACCACCTCTGCAAGCGTATAAGCTCCTCCTGATTGTTCCAGGAAATTCCCTATTATGCAACCTGCTACAATTACGATCCCAATATACCCTATAGTATTACCAAATCCGCTGCTTACTGATTCCACCAGTTTATCCAGAGGCATTCCCGAAAAAATTCCGTATGCAATTGCTGTAAATAAAAGTGCCAGGAAAGGATGCAGCTTATATTTAACAGTTGATACTATTATAAATAGTACGCTTAATATCAGGAGGATAACGATGAGCATGGTTTTAATGGCCTTTGGTAAGACAGATTGATGTATTAATGAATTATTATGTTGTGAATAGCTAAAAGAGTATTATTCCTGTTCCATTTTCCTCACTTCTGTTCCCGCCATTCTTTCATAGTACTGGATCAGGCCTCCATGATCATTGCCTCCCTTTCCATCAATTTTCAAAGCCTGCATGAATTCCAGGATTATACCTGTCAGTGGTACCGGTATCCCGAGGTCGTTGGCTGTTGCAATGACATTTACGAGATCCTTGATATGCAATTCGATCCTGAAACCCGGTTTAAAATTACCATTCAGGATCATTGGCATTTTTGCTTCGAGAACTGTGCTCCCTGCCAGTCCGCCGCGGATGGCATTAAATACTTTTTCAGGATCGACGCCACATTTCCGGGCCAGCAC
>JALOMO010000196.1 GCA_025455395.1 Bacteroidales bacterium | reverse complement strand
AATATGTGATTCAGTGGCATCAGACCACTGTGCATACCTAGTTACATTGGAGCTCATCAGGTAAATACCAGCCCTTACCCAAGTTCAGCAAGAGCCTCGACAAACAGGTCAAGCTCTGCGGTTGCAGTATACACATTGGGGGTAATTCTGCAGCCGTGCACATTGGCGCCGTCAATAGGAGCGGTATAGATCTTATGTTTTTTCCACAGCGTATCACCCAGGTCGGCGGGTTTCATCCCTTTAACACCCACATTGGCTATGGCGCATGCTCTTGCCGGGTCTGAGGGGGTATTAAGTATCACATGAGGCATCTCCCTTACCTTGTTTGTCCAGTAGTTTTGCAGGTATCTCAGCCTTGCCTCCTTCCTCCCGGCACCCAGAATATTGTAATATTCTATTGCGTCTTCAACAGTCAGGTCGGTATAGACAGGATGTGTGCCGGTATGATTTAACCGTCTTATGTCATCGCTCTCCTGAAAAGGGGCTAACAGGGGCCATATCTTGCCTGTATTCTCCTTCTTTACCCACAGCAAACCCGATCCGAGCGGTACGCTGAGCCACTTGTGCAGGCTGCTGCCATAATAATCGCATCCGAGGTCATCAATTTTAAAACTGAAATGGCCGACGGCATGTGCTCCGTCAACCATAACTTCAACGCCCTTGCTGTGGGCCATGTCACATATTTTTCTGACTGGCAGAATCTGGCCCGTAAGGTTGATGATGTGACATATCATCAGCAGCCTGGTGCGGGGGGTTATGGCTCCTGCATAGAGTTCGACTATCTCGTCATCTGAAGAAGGGAGATTAGGTACTGAAACTATCTTGTTGACCACTCCGTATCGCTTTGCCACCTGCCTGAACATGCTGAGCAGGGAGGGATAATCCTGTTCCGCCATTACTGCCTCATCACCGGCCTTCCAGTCATAGCCGCTGATGATTATGTCAAGCGATTCCGTGGTGTTGCGTGTGATGACCAGTTCGTCGGCAGAGCATCCTGTCAGCTCTGCCAGTTTTGCTGCCATGGCCTTTTTTCTCTCAGCCTGAACGGTACGCATGTAATATGATCCCTGGTAGTTTATATCCCTGATATGTTTAATAAGCCTTTCCAGAGTCCGTTCAGGCAGGAAATTATAATAGCCGTTTTCAAGGTTGATCATATCAGGGTTGAGCCTGTAGCCTTTTCGCACTGTCAGCCAGAAATCCTCTTCTGCAGCAAGATCTCCGTCTGGTACTGATGAAACTGAGGCAACAAGCCCGGCAAATGTTTTCATGCTGACGGCTGTACCGAGACCGAGAAGCCCGGTGCTCTTTATGAATGATCTCTTGTCCATGATTACCTTGTTTTTCTGGCTGATATTGAAGGTAAAAGATAGAAATATTTGTTGAAATACCGATTCATTTGCTGTACAATCTTAAAGACAGGGATCCTCCTGCCAGGCATGAAGTCTGCAAGAGGGTGAACGGGACGAAAAAAAAATTGACATCAGGCTTCCCCGATTGTAACTTTACTAAATTAACCCGAAAAAATTCAGGTCTGATGAAGAGAATCATAATTGTTTTATCTCTCCTTGCGTGCATTTCTGCCGATGCATGTTCACAGTGGTATGTTAAACAGTACAATGTGCAGGACATAAGCCTTCTCAATGAGCAGCAGCTTGAAGAGTCATTGCGTAATACCAGGAACAATGTATATTATTCACTTATTACAACGGGAGTGGGTGGCGTGGTGGTCCTGCTGGCGATACTGTTGCCATATGAGGAGACCGAGGAAAGCACATTTATCGAGCAGCTTCTTGGGGAGAAGAACGTCAACAATCTTTACATAGCCGGAGGGGTGGCGATTGCTGCAGGGGGCATTGTTGCGGCGATAACATACCTTGCAAGGATGGGAACCATCAGGTCAGAACTGGAGGATCCGTTTTCTTCTTCGGGCTCTTTCAGCCTTGAGCCGGCTATATTCATTGAAAGATCTTCAAATAATATTCTGCCGGGCCTTACAATGACTTTCAGATTTTGACGTCAGAATGATCGCTTATGATCAGCCATTCACCGTTGATCTTTTGCAGCAACAGTGAAAAATTACCTTCAGCATCTCCGGCTGTTCGCGTAAGCTGATACTTCCCGATCAGAAAGACTGTCTTTTTGTCTATCAGGCTGATTTCAAGAATGTCGAATTTAAGCTTTCCCATTGCAGCAGTATCGGGATAGTTTTTTTTATAGTTGTCCAGTACTTGCTGCCACCCGTATGTCGGACCATTTCTCCCGATGAAAACCAGCTTCGGCGAATTCCAGTAAGCCTCCATGAAACTGTCTAGGTCACCCCTGTTCCATGCGTCCTGCTGCATCTGAAAGAGGGCTCTTATGGCAGCTTCATCATTATCTGAGAGTCTCTTCTGCGCATCTGCGGGTACTGTAAACAGTATTGCCAGAATACACAGCGCAAGAATCCGTATTCGGCTATCTGCAATTTTCTCTTTCAATTAAGCTTCTTGGTTTGTTTGACAATATAGACAATTACTGTAAACAGGATTATAGCTAATGTGATCATTGTTTTACCGGTTAATGACTTTCGGCCATTACCCTGCAAGAATCGTGCCCTGCATATGCAGACCAAAATGCAGTATAAATATTATTGCTTAATGTCAGACGTATATGCAATTAAAATTGACTTGGCCATCTGAAAAGACTAGCTTTGATATAATGTTCACTTTTAGATCTAACCAATAATCTTATCCATGAAAAAAAATGCAGTTTTATTATTAGTATGTTTACTTTTTATGACAGGCGTGTCATGTCAGAAAAAAGTTGACGTTCAAAAAGAGAAAGAAGCTATAATGGCAGTTATCAATGCAGAATCGGAAACTGCCCGAATTGGCGATGTGGCCGGATTGACATCATTCTATGTACAGGATGAGTATAACACACGTTTTATGCTTGGGAAGGAGAGTTATCAGATCATAACCGGATGGGACGAGCTGGGCCCTTTCTTAGAACAGTTTAAGGCGAACGCTGAGATAGATGACAGTTCCATTAGCTTTAGCAAAGAGAATGCGGTGATTAAGGTAATGGGAAATACAGCATGGGTCATATGTGATAATAACTGGAAGGTTATGAGAGAGGAAGTATTGACCAGGTCCGAAAGCATTCAGATTACTTTCCTGGAGAAACCTGAGGGAGAATGGAAAATATCATTTGCAGCCTGGATTCCAAAACCGGTTCCCGCTGTTGAGGAAACGCCAGCGAATCAATGACAAATCCAAAGCCTCCT
>JALOMO010000195.1 GCA_025455395.1 Bacteroidales bacterium | reverse complement strand
CAGCTTCAGCAATAATGTTGATCTTGATCCCTCATTTTTGACAAAAGTTGGAGATAAGCTGTTTTTTGCAGGTGATGTTTTTTCCTTTGGTGTGGAGTTATGTTTTTATTCAGGTGAACAATACGACAAACCGGGGATGACATATATGGCCAGGGATATCAATCCAGACGGACATGCCGGTCTGACAGCCTCCTTTTTTTCCGAATTCAAAGAGAAACTTGTTTTTGCAGCCTATAATCCTGCATCGGGACATGAACTCTGGGTCTCAGACGGCACCGGGCCTGGTACTAAAATGATAAAAGATATTAATCCCGGTCCGGTAGGATCCGAACTAATAAGTCCTGTCATCATCGGAGATACACTATATTTTTCAGCCAACGACGGTACGGGAGGAGAACTGTGGAGACTCGTCAGTCCTGACGGACAGCCTGAAAAATTTACCAATATTCCTGATGGCGGAGCATGGGGCCCGGAATTGAGAAGAATCAAGAAAACTTTCGTTTTCTCTGCCAGTGATGCTACGCACGGAACTGAACTGTGGAAGATGACCCTGTCAGGCAGTACCGATATTCCTCGGGTTACGGGAAGATCATTATTCAGGGTATATCCCAACCCTGCAACCGATCACCTTACCGTTGAGCTTACCGAAGACGGCAGTTGGCCTTTGACTATATCTCTTCTCGATATATCCGGAAGAAAGGTCTATGAATGCATTGCAGATAAAAGGGTAGTTACAATTAACAATCTGACTGCACATATCAATCCGGGATTGTACATTGTGAGAATAGGCGGCAGACTCTCTGAGGAGGCTGCCATGATAATTGTAAAGAAGTAGTGTTTCTCTATAATCTATTCCTTCTTCTCAGGCGCAAACAGCCCCTCTCTTGACAGCAGATGATCCAGATTCGCAAGTCCGTAAACAACCACGGCAGTGACGACAGCGGTATGCTCCTGGTACTCGGCAATGCTCTTGTCGTAAGTATCACGCTCGGTGTGCCATATCTCTCCGTATGCGAAGTTATACCCTTTTGAGTCGGGCGTTTCAAAGGAAAGCGTCGGCACTCCGTTCATTGCAAAGTGTGCATGATCCGACCCTCCGGCTGAAGTTGGCCTGGGCCTTGCAGGCGTTGAACGCTTAGTGAGCGTGAACGGGAAATCCGGATTTATGCTGTTGAGTGGCTTGCACACCTTAACAAAGTCCTCATACATCGCCTCGGGTACAGTCAGACCTGAAGCCACGGTAGGACCACCATCGCGGTTGAAATAGTTCGAAATCTTAGGCAACTTGTCCATATTGCTTTCAACCCAGTGCTTTGATCCCAGCAGTCCGAACTCCTCGCCCGCCCACAGGCATACGAGTATGGTACGCTCGGGCTTACCCCCTGCTGCCATGATGAGACGGGCTGCCTCCATTGCCGGAGTAACGCCTGATCCGTCATCAACACCGCCGGTGGCCACATCAAACGCATCAAGATGTCCTCCCATCATGACGTATTCATCAGGGTACTTTGTCCCTTTGATGACTCCAATTACATTGTGGTATTTCACCGGTCCGGGCTTGAAATGATTGCGGATGTCAAACTCAAGGAGGAAGTATCTTCTCTCTTTCGCCATCTGTTCGATGATCTTATACTGGCTCTCGTCAAGCTTGATATCACATACAGTGGGGAGATTTTCAAAGGTCATGTTATCGAGGTTCTTGCGGTCATAAAGTGCTGTGATGGGGACTGTGGCACTCTGAATGATTCCCAGAATTCCAGCCTCACGCATCTCCCTGTAGAAGAGGGCCGGCTCTTCCTTAAGAGGAAGCATCGGCTTTGGCTCGCTTCCGCGGTTGGTGAAATTTTCACGCATTATCTCCCGGTTGATTTTTGAGATGGAGTCATTGTACAGCTTGATCGATTCTCTTGCCGAATCGGCCTTCAGGGAGTAGTCAATGGGCCATCCTGTGCTCTTCCCCCCTATCAGCACCCATGCACCCTTCAGGGCTCCCTTCATCCTTTCAAACTCCTCCTTGCTCTTCGGCTCAATAAGGACATGACCGCGCTGAACACCTTTCGTACCTGAAGTAAATGAGGGAGTGGCAAAATGCAACACCATGCCGTTGTCTGAAAGCATGCGGCCGAACCACGGGCCCCTGTTAAACCCTACCGGCACAGTGCCTGCCTCGTCAAGGATCACCTCCATACCCCATTTCTTAAACTCCGAGGCACACCACAGTGCGGCATTCTCATAAGCGTCAGATCCTATCAGCCTTCCGCCGAAACGGTTTGAGATGACATCAAGATGCTGCATGGTGCGGTTATCAGTCTGACCAAGCTCGATTATACGGTCAACGACTTTTCCCTGCTGGGCATCAAGGCCTGCCGCAGCCAGCAGAAACAAAAAAGGCAGAATGATTCTTTTCATATATTCCGGTTTTAGAGTATCGCAAGCTAAGTATTATAACCGGAATTATTCCTCTGCCCCTTTGTGTTGTTCAGCAACTCCATGCTTCGTCCTTCGCAGTCAGTCGCGGAGCCCTGAGCCCTGAGCTCTGAGCTCTGAGCTACACTTCCTTCCCGATAATCTTCCTACCTTAGAGCCATGTACCAGAAAGACTATATCCTCCGCATGATCGAGATGCTGGGCGACCTGCTGGCAGCTCTCTTCGGCATGATAAGGAGGGGAGAGTTCACCCAGGCATCTGAAAAACTCGAACGCATTTATTTTGATATGCTGAAGGAAGACGCCTCTTTCTTCAGGTCAATCCCAAAAGAAGATCTGACACATAAGCTTCTTGAAGAGCATAATTATACCAACGGGCATCTTGAGATACTTGCCGAACTCTTCAACGCCGAGGCAGAACTTGCGGCTTCACAAGGCAATCCGAAAGGCTGTCTTGAATATTCGGAAAAATCGTTACTGCTATTTGAATTTATTGATCTCCAGCAAAAGACTCTCTCTCTTGACCGTCTTGACAAAATGACTGCAATCCGCAATCGGATTTTTGACTTGTGACTTTCGACCTTCGACTTTCGACTTTTACCCTAGCTTCTCCGCCAGTATCGCCACTCCCTTCCCGGCTCCCTCACTTATATATTCAACCTCATGATGTGAAGGTATCCTGACAGGATTGGGATCAACAACATATACCGGCGTCATCATTGAGACATAGTGGATCAGTCCGGCAGCAGGATATACATTCAGCGATGTGCCTATTACTACGAATATCTCTGCATAAGAAGCTATCTCGGCAGCCTCCTCCATCGCAGGCACAGCCTCACCGAACCACACAATGTTCGGGCGCAGCAGG
>JALOMO010000023.1 GCA_025455395.1 Bacteroidales bacterium | reverse complement strand
CAACGGCCACTGCAGTATAAACCTCCTGCATGTGTTCCGCGTAAACACCAACTATACTTTCAACATCAGGGATCCTGAGTCCGAAACGCTCACGGTTGTATGATGCGAGTGACTGGTACTCCCAGTTAAAAGCCGTGTTGACCGGTAGACCATCAAACAACGGATGCTCCCTGACAAAATAATTCCCTCCGAACCAGTTGATGTCAATTGTTCGTCTGCCACGATACTCCAGTACCTCCTTATCCTCAAGGTATTCACACCATTTATCAGCCCCCGAAATTATAACAAGAGTATTTCCATCACTTACCCAGTCAATAACCGGATCATCCTGTCTGAAACTCCCCCTTACAAAGCCCGGCTGGATATCGCGACCTGCAATCATCACACGCTGGCTGACAGGTTTTGCCCGGTCATATGAAGTGAATGCAATTCCAGTTGACCCTAAAATCTCCTGGATGATGCCTGAAGTATCCGCAACTGCAACAACATCAAGCTCAGGGTCAACACTGATGTTAACCAAGTATAAATCATCGTGCCCCTCAGCAATGATAGTCTCTTTTCCCCTCAGCCGGGCATTGACAGTAAGGTACCCTTCGTTCCGGCCTTTTACAATGACTCCGCCTGCCAGCAACTCACCATACCTTACACCTCCCGTGACTTTGGCCTCAATACTCTGATTTGATATGATACCCTCATTATCTGACAATGAAATATCAATGGTAAAGTCTCCATTAATATTATTCTCATTGACAATGAATATATCCGCAATCGTTTCCCCTGTTGAAGGAATAACCTTATCCCTTATTTTGACAGCCAGGTAAAGTGGCTGGTTATACCAGGCCAGTAACGAAGGATCTGTTTTGGGGTTCCTGTAAACATCAACGATACCGGAATGATTCTCCAGCTTGGTATCTTCCCATCCGTTTATAACATAAAAATCACCTGTATTCCCAATCCTGAAATTTTCAATAATCCTTCCCTGGTAGTAATGTGAAACAGCGCCAATACTCCTGGTCAGAGCATCCACGTCAGGGAATGCTTTATCAAATGCGCATTCTTTCAGGTACCTGCTGATAGCATCATATTGCTTCAGGTAGTCATCGCTGTCCCATCCTTTAGATCCTGTTGCCTCTATCTCCCTTTTAATAAGCTGAAGCCTTGGCAGAGTACCTATCGCACCCTCCTCGCCCAGTGCCAGTATCTCTTCCCTGATCGGATAATGCCTGAAGATGCTGTCAGGACCACGATAAAAAGAATCCAAGTATACTCCCGGGCCTCCGGCATGGTGCTCATCCCACCAGCCATACTGAAGCACCGTGTCCTGGTATGGAAGCATATGCGACTTGAATTCAGCAGGGGTCAACGGGCATGAACCATCATGAAAAACCTTGCCGAAAAATGTTGAGGTAAAAGTGATTATCCTGGTTTCATCTACAGCATGGGCTGCTTTCATATCATCAATCTCATTGCTGAACGGCTCCCTGTTTGATTCATTGATCATATTATAAATAACCAGGCTTGGATGACTCCTGTCACGATGAACCATCCTGAGTAATTTCTCCCTCTTCCACCGCTGTAACAGCTCTGTCTGGTTTGGCTTATATCCTCCGGGCTCCTCGTAATATAACAGTCCCATCTCATCAGCCAGGTCAAGGACAACCTCCTGCCCTATAGACCGGTGAAAATTCAGCATATTAAGCCCAAGGGCCTTAGCGGTCTCTATTTGTTTACGGGCAAGCTTTTCTGTCGGATATATCCCGTTCACGGGCCAATGGCCCCATGAAATTGCACTGCGAAGTACTATCCGCTTGCCGTTCAGGAAAAACATTTTGTCCCCATCCATGTCCTTCACCTCAAACCACCGGAAACCAAACCTTCGGTTGAAGCTGTGCCTGTCTCCATCATCGCTCAGCCAGGCAGCCTCCATAACATACAAGTTTGGCTCATCAAGGCTCCAGGCCATTGCATCAGGTACTGTCACCCTTTTATTTTCAAGAAATTCCCCCGTGAAAGGTAGAATCTCAATGGAGCCCGATGCAACAACGATTGATGATTTAAAAGGCTTGATCTCATAGACAATCTTGCCTCCGCAATCATCCTCTCTTTCGTTGATTAAGGTAAAAACAGCATCAATACTGGTAAGATCAGGGAGATTTTTAATATAGATATCAGATAAGTATGAGTAATCACTTGCCTTAAGACTGACTCTCCCTGTAATGCCTCCGAAACCATGGCTGGGTGGCACCAATTTATCTCCCCAGATGAAAGCATCCCAGTCACGCCATGCGAAGTTCCCATTGGGATCTGTGATCCTTATCGCAATCTTGTTCTCTTTCCCGGCTTTAATAAAGGGTGTAACATCAACTGAAAAAGGTGTTCCGTTGACAATATCGTAACCGGCGAGTTCATGGTTTATAAAAACCTCTGCCCTCATCCTCACACTCTCGAAATCAATCGAGATTTTCTTCCCTTCCCATCCTGCCGGTACATCAATTATTGTGGAAAACCATGATACCCCTGTATAATTGCCGGTTATACCCCTTGTGCCTCCGTTATTGCCCCATAAATATTCCTCAACAGTTGCCGGCAGTCTTACCACCGTATCACAGTCCTCGTCCAGTATGTTCCAACCACCTGTTGGTTCATTGACCGGCAGCGAGGAAATGTCAACCGGCGGCAGAAACAGTGAGTCGTTTCTCCAGGTGGCTTCCCTGTCAAGCCATAGTCTCCATTCCTGCCCTGAGAGATCAATCTGATCAGTCTCACTCCTGTTGCAGGAAATGCAGAATGTAAGAACAGGCAACAGTATTAAACTGACATAAAGCTTCACTACTTCAGACTCTTAAGCATTTCTTTAAACTTTTCCGGAGTGCAATCTTCATCGCCTCCTTCCGGACCGCCCGTAATAAGATAATAACTCATGCCGGCATCAGACGGGTCAAATTTCTTCTTTCCTGTAGCAACACCCCTTTCCCATAGCCACTTATAGTTATTATCATCAGAGTCCCTCAGCCAGTGGTACTCTTCATATGGCCTGTTAGTACCCGGATTCTGGTCCTTGATATCAATAACATTTACTCCAAGTGAAGGCATATCAGCCCATGTATGAGTCATCTCGGGAGTATCATTATGCTTGTTATTCCAGTCTGAATGTGAGATAACATAAACATATTTCCTTTTTGACGGTTTCACTGCGCTTACACACCTCCATGCAACTTCCATCGGGCCGGCACAGATGTACCAGAGCGGATTGTCAGCAGAGGATTTGTTCCCCTCCTTTCTGAAATTCCTTATTGCCTCATCAAGCTGTGTCTGGCAATTAAAGAAATAGCTTCTGTTAAATCCGAACCTCTCGGCTCCTCCAATAGCGCTGACAACCATCTGGCTGTCCATTTTTACATTATTGTCGCCAAGATGATTGGAAAAATCATAGTGTACCAGTGATTTTTCTAGGCCGGCCGCCTTAAACAGGGCCAGTGACATCGCAGTTGCAGCGAAGTCATCATGGTCATGCTGGTTTCCGTCTGCACTGTAGGCTATCCTTCCCCCGGGGAAATTGAACTGCGCCTGGAGGGTCTGGGTAATTATCAAAAGCAGAATTGCAACAGGGGTAAGCTTTTTCATAGTGGTATATATTTGTTTGAAATAATCAGTTATAGGGTATCCATACCCTCATTTCTCCCTTTCCCCTGTTGTTCCAGAGATGGTACGGAATAAACCTTACCTCCTCAGGTACGCCAGGTGATACCGATCCGTCTGGGTTTTTCATTGCATGGTGTCCATTTGTCTTAATGATTGCAGTGCCGTTAAGCATACCGGGGACAAACTCAGTAGTAAACTGAGGGTTCTTATCGATGACAATGTTGAAAACGTTTCCTCCTGCAATATCAGGCCACTCGGCACAGAACATCAGGGGCCCGCGCTGTACTGCATACCTGCCGGAATCTTCCTTAACCCTTTCATCTGCAATAACTGTTCTTACAGGCATGGGCAGGGAGAGTTCAACCAGGTCTCCTTTCTTCCATTTCCTGGTCACGCCAGCATAACCGTCAATTACTTCAGGCTGGAATCCTTCACCGTTGATAATCAGGCTATAACCTTCATTGACAGTGTCAGAGAAGGAGTATAGTGCACCTGGGATAGCCTCGTTCCGCGCCCATCCCGGTATCCGGAGACGGAGGGTGAACCTGCCCTCATCTGCCGGGTCAACTGTTAGACTGACCTTGCCCTCCCACGGGTAATTTGTCACCTGAGAGATCCTTACCTCCTTGCTTCCCACTCTTACATCTGCCTGATTTGATGCATAAAGGTTTACATACAGATCATTGTCAGTTACTGAATAAATATAACCGGGTATTGCCGGTATAAACCTGCAAATGTTTGACGGGCAACAGGCACAGCCAAACCAGGCGGAGCGCTGGTGACGGCCGTCTGACTCGAGCGGGTTGGGATAGAAGAACCGGTCACCTGCCAGGTTAACTCCTGAGAGCGCTCCGTTGTAAAGGGTCTTTTCCAGTATGTCAAAATACTTTCCCTCTCCATGCATCGAGAAGAGACGATGGTTGAAGAAGATGTTGCCAATTGAGGCACAGGTCTCACAGTATGCAGTCATGTTAGGCAGGTGCCAGGGTTCTGCAAAGCCTTCATTGCCACCCGATGCCCCGATGCCTCCGGTTATGTACATCTTTCTGTAAACCAGGTCTTCCCATATACTTGTTATTGCATTGATATATGCTTCATCATCAAGTATGGCAGCAACGTCAGCCATGCCCGAGTACATATATGTTGCCCTCACCGAGTGCCCCACAGCCTCGGTCTGTTCAGTTACTTTCTTATGGCTCTGCGCATACTCATCACCGTCTTCACGGGTGCCGCGGGCGTCAAGGAAGAACTTAGCCAGGTCAAGATATCGCCTCTCGCCTGTAGTCCTGTAAAGCTTGACCAGCCCCATCTCAATCACCTGGTGACCGGGATAGCTTACAAAGGCATCCCACCCGAAGTCTCTGTCAACAAGATCAGCCGATTTGAGGGAGATATCGAGCAGCTCCCTCTTCCCGGTTGCCAGGTAATATGCAACGGCAGCTTCATACATGTGCCCCAGGTTGTAAAGCTCATGACTGAGTATGTTGGTCTTCTCCCATCTCTTCCCTTCAGCCCATTCATGAATCTTCCCGTAACCCATTTCAGCAATGGTGCGGTTGGTGTAGAGATAACCGTCATCTTCCTGGGCAAGGCCTATTTTTCGGATAAGTGAATCTACATAGGCCTCCAGTTCCGGGTCAGGATAAGTCTGAAGCGAATAGGCAGCTCCTTCTATAATCTTTGTGACATCGGAATCATCAAAGGGATAGAGTGTCTGAAATGCCCCGGTGTCAAGCCCGCCGGCAATTTCAAAATTCTTAATGCGTCCGGTCGATTCACAGTATCCGAAGGCAATCGGAATAGTGACTTTATGGTTCGTGAGTATTCGCGGAGCCCAGAAGTTGTCTGTCATCTTCACCGATGTGAATGGCACAGGGATGATCGGATAGTTTTCATCATTCCTGCTGTCATCACACGATGAAATCGCAAAAATAACTGCTGGTACCAGCACCCGGATTTCTTTTAATAGTTTCATGATCTATTGGTTATTTTGTTTTGATCCAGACGATCATTTCACCTCTGCCCCTGTTCGCCCATGAATAATAGGGTATTGCCTTCACCTGCTTCTCAGAACCGTCAGCCATCAATGCATTGAACAGAACCACTCCTGATCCTCCCATATATTCGCTGTCAAATATATACTCCGGTGTTGTTGAGCGATCGACTTTCATTTCCCTTACTTTACCGTTATCAGCCTCTTCAAGGCAATATACTATCGGTCCGACACCGATTGCCACCCTTCCGCTGTCAGCCAGGACCTCATCCCTGGCAACAATGAATCGCGGCTCCATAGGCAGTTGCAGATTAATCACATCTCCTTTCCTCCATTTCCTTTCAATGACGATGAAGCCTTTTTTCTTCTCATAATCAGACTGTTTGCCATTGACCTGCACAATAGTTTTCCCAGCTGCCTGAGTAAGGTATCTGTAGAGCTCTCCGGCAATAGGTTCCTCACCGGTCCATGCCGGAATGCGTATGCCGATTCCAAAGAACTCGTCATCAGTAGCAGGGTTGACCTTCATCTCAACCTTCCCGCCCCACGGATACTCTGTCTGCTGGCTTATGCCAACAACACCACTGCTTAATTCAAACGTAGCTTCGGAACTGATAAACAGGTTGATGTTGATCTGGTCTTTTGAGGACGAGTAAATATACTGTTTCATGGAAGGCATGAAGCGGGCCACATTAACAGGGCAGCATGAACAGTCAAACCATCCTGCACGCTCAAAGCTGCCGTCTGACTCCAGAGGATTAGGATAGAAAAAATGGCAGCCATCGATACCTATTCCTGATATGAGGCCGTTGTAGAGAGTCCTTTCAAGCACATCAAGATATTTTGACTCCCCTGTTGCCCTGTAGAGGCGGTGACTCCAGAACACATTGGCTACTGAAGCACATGTCTCAGTATAGGCTGTCATGTTGGGGAGCTCAAAGGGTTCGCCAAAGGCTTCACCGTATTCTTTTGATCCTATCCCGCCGGTGATATATATCTTACCACTGGTGACATCGTCCCATATTCTTTTTGAAGCCTCCAGGTATCTGTTATCTCCCGTAGCCTCAGAGAGATCTGCCATTGCAGTGTACATATATGCCCCTCTCACTGCATGACCCACAGCCTCAGTCTGTTCAAGAACAGGCTTGTGCATCTGGAGATAGACAGAGTCATTGTATACACTGAACCTGCTGTTGTCGGGATGACGGACATAGTCTCCTCCCCTGCCTCTCACGTCAAGGAAGAACTGTGCGAGATCAAGCCATCGCCTTTCTCCGGTTACTTTGTAGAGTTTAATAAGACCTATTTCAATCTCCTGGTGACCCGGTGCTATTTCCCTCTTACCCCATCCGAATTCCTTTTCTACAAGTGCGGCATTTTTAAGGGCGACATTGAGGAAAGTGTCAGAGCCGGTTGCAATATGGTGAGCCACAGCGGCTTCATACATATGTCCGACGTTGTACAATTCATGGCTGACCCTCTCGTCGACCCATCTCTCGCGTCCGGCGCCGGGAGCCATGTTCACCGGGTCAATGGTACGGGTGGTATAGAGATAGCCATCCTCTTCCTGTGCGGCAGCGATGAGTGCCACAAGGCTATCGACATAGCTTCGTAACTCCTCATCAGGTATCTCCATTAGTGAGTAACATGCTCCTTCTATGGCCTTGAAGACATCTGAGTCATTATATCTCTCGCCTATGTGTTTCCCTTCAATCAGTCGACCAGCAACTGCAAAGTTGTCAATGCGACCAGTAGCCTCGCATTGGGTTAATATATAGGGTATTGTTCTCTCCCTGTTGCGGTTGATCTTGGGTAACCAGAAGTCATCAGCAATCAGGACATCAGTGGACGAAGGAGTAATCAGCCACTGCCTGGCATCCCCTTCATCTGCCCATATGCCGCATGAACCGATTAGGAGGACAATTGTCAGGTATATCAGATATTTATATTTCAGCTTCTTAACTCTTTTTTGATCAGCTTGAGCCGTTTCATGACATCATTTGGCCCTCGTCCGAAATAATCATGTAAAATACGGTATTCGGCGAACAACCTCTCATATGAGCGTACATTTTGATCCACAGGCTTGTATGTGTAATCCTTGACCTTGGCCATAATGGCGGCAGCTTCCTGTATGGTGTCGAAGCCTCCTGCTGCCTTGCCGGCTGCCACTGCACCGAACATTGCCGATCCGAGAGCAGGAGCCTGTGGTGAACCCGATATCCTGATCTCCTTGTTTATGATATCGGCATAGATCTGCATCACAAAGGGATTTTTCTCAGCAATACCTCCGGCAGCATAGAACTCGTCAACCGGTACTCCATTCTCTTCGAAGGTGTTGATTATCATCTTGGTGCCGAACGCAGTGGCCTCAATGAGTGCGCGATAAATCTCTTCAGGCTTTGTTGTCAGTGTCATCCCCAGTATCATTCCGGTGAGGTCAACATCTACCAGTACTGATCTGTTGCCGTTCCACCAGTCAAGCGCTATCAGCCCGCTTTCCCCTGGCTTTAATCTTGCAGCTTTTTCTGTAAGAAGTGCGTGTAAGTCTATGCCTCTTTCATCTGCTTCAGCCTTATACCCGGCAGGTGTGCAATTCTCAACGAACCACTGGAAGTGATCGCCCACACAGCTCTGTCCGGCCTCATAGCCGAAGAACCCTTCAATTATCCCGTCTTCAACTACGCCGCACATGCCTGGCACTTCCTTCTCTGTCTCACCCAGAAGCATATGGCATGTTGACGTTCCCATGATGGCCAGCATCTTGCCTGCCGATGTAATACCCACCGCCGGAACAGATACATGGGCATCAACGTTCGCCACCGCAACAGCGGTACCTGGTTCCAGCCCGGTCATTCTGGCCGCCTCAGTGTTAATTGTTCCTGCCTTCTTTCCAACAGCTAGAAGCTGACCAGCCAGTTTAGTTTTAACAACATGCTCCATTGACGGATGCAGCTCCCTGAAGAACTCCGCTGAAGGGTATCCCTCACGCTTATGCCATATTGCCTTATACCCGGCAGTGCAGGTATTGCGGGTCTCTGTTCCGGTAAGCTGCCATACTACCCAGTCTGCGGCCTCAATGAACCTGTCAGCTGCTGCATATACTTCCGGATCTTCATCTGCTGTCTGCCATATCTTTGGAATTAGCCATTCTGAAGAGATTTTCCCACCGTAACGATTAAGGAACTTCTCTCCACGCTTTTCCGCTATCGCATTCAGCATGTTTGCTTCGTCCTGTGCTGCATGATGTTTCCATAGTTTGATCCAGGCATTGGGTCTGCTCCTGAATTTTTCCAGGAAACAGAGGGGTGTGCCGTCTGATTTTACCGGCAGCATCGTACAAGCAGTAAAATCAATACCTACACCTATAACCTGCGCTGGCTGAACAGAAGCCAGCTGCATCACTTTCGGAATCGTGATCCGAAATACATCCAGATAGTCATTCGGGTGCTGAAGAGCCCAATCAACCCCCAGTGGTGTACCGTCAGGCAGATTCTCATCCATAACACCATGCTTATACTCATGTACGGCAACAGCTACCTCCTGTCCGTTGGCGACATCAACAATTACGGCTCTCCCTGAAAGGGTGCCAAAATCAACTCCAATAGAATATTTACGCATTTGTACTTTTATTATTATTTCTTACTTCTTCTGTCCGTAATAGGCCCCGGTGCCATGCTTACGAAGGTAATGTTTGTCGAGTAGATGGCTATCAATAGCCCTCTGTGGTGCAATGGAAACAGTGACAGCTGCAATCCTGGCAATTTCCTCCAGTATTACCGCATTGTGTACAGCTTTGTCCGGTGTTTCACCCCAGGTAAAAGGGCCATGGGAGTTCACGATTACTGCAGGCATTGTCAAGGGGTCTCGCTTTCCTATAACCTCCGCAATGACGAGCCCTGTATTATACTCATAATCCTTTTCCGTCTCCTCTGTTGTAAGCCTTCTGGTAACAGGTACAGCACCGTAAAAATAATCGGCATGGGTCGTTCCCAGGCAGGGTATTGACTCACCAGCCTGTGCCCATGCCGTTGCATATGCTGAATGTGTGTGTACTACCCCTCCTATTGTGGTAAAGGCCTTGTAAAGTGCTATGTGAGTCTGGATATCTGTTGATGGATTCAAGGTGCCTTCAACAACGTTGCCGGTGAGATCAGTCACAACCATATCAGCGACAGTCATTGTATCGTAGGATACACCTGAGGGTTTGATGATAACCAGGTTTGATGACCGGTCAATAGCACTGACATTACCAAATGTCATTATCACAAGGCCATGCCTGACAAGATCAAGATTAGCCCTGAATACATCTTCCTTAAGTTTCTCTAGCATAAATCAAGTCTTTTTGTTTACTCAGAAGAGCATCCCGGTCAACTTACAGTGAGGTTGAAAAAGAAGCCATTCCTTGTCAATTCCTTGTATTTCACCTCGTTAAACCTGAAATACCAGGCTCCTTTCCTTGAAGTCTCCCTCTCCTTGTCGGTTTGCTTCTCAAGCAGATTCATTGATAGGATTTTCTTTCTGAAGTTACGCTTGTCTATCTTTCTCTGATAAATCGCTTCATATAGGTTCTGAAGTTGAACGAGAGTGAATTTATCGGGAAGCAGCTCAAATCCAACAGGGTGTACCTTAATTCTGTTAATGAGCTCTGTAAGTGCCCTGTCAACCATTTCGCGATGGTCAAAGATGAGTTCCGGGAGGTTTGATATCGACCTCCAGTGTGCTCCGTTCCTCTCCTGAATCTCACTATCCAGTTCATTTATCCCGATAAGGGCAAAATAAGCTGTGGAAATCACCCTCGAGCCAGGATCGCGATTTACATCACCGTATGTATATAATTGTTCCATGTAAAGATCTGACAGCCCTGTAAGATTAAAAAGAATACGGGATGCGGCCTCGTCAAGACTCTCTTCCTCCTGGACAAAGCCACCTGAAAGAGACCACTTTCCCTTTGCAGGTTCAAAGCTTCTCTTTATGAGCAGTAGCTTGAGCTCTTTTTCAATTATGTCATATCCGAAGATGATACAGTCTACCGCGAGATAAAATTTAGGATTTTTCGAATAGATCTTAATCATAATCCCCTGTTTAAATGATAATACAGGTCATTCCACCTGAGCTCCTTCCTGAACTCGGTTATATTACATTTTTCATCAATAAGAACCATCTCGATACCTGAGATGTCAGCGAAATCCTTAAGGTGCTCAGCATTCAGAGCCTGGCTGAAACTTGTATGATGTGCTCCTCCTGCATAAATCCAGGCTGCAGCTGCTGTCTTCAGATCCGGATCAGGTTTCCACAGAACGCTTGCTACCGGCAGCTTCGGCATCGGAGGACATTTAATCACATCCATGGTATTGACGATGAGCCGAAAGCGATCCCCCATTTCCACCATTGAGGCTACTACCGCCCTTCCGAGCGAGGTTTTAAATATCAGACGTGCAGGATCTGCCTTGCCGCCAATTCCGAGCGGATGTACCTCAAGCAAAGGCTTACCTTCAGCAATAGAGGGGCATACTTCAAGCATATGAGCGCCCAATACTGCTGTATTATCAGGGTCAAGATGATAGGTGTAGTCTTCCATAAAGGAAGTTCCGCCTTTCAGCCCCTGCGACATAACCTTCATTGAGCGAAGAAGCGCTGATGTCTTCCAGTCTCCTTCTGCACCAAATCCGTATCCGTCAGCCATAAGACGCTGCACAGCAAGCCCCGGCAACTGAACAAGACCATGGAGATCTTCAAATGTAGTTGTGAAAGCCTTGAATCCACCTCTTTCAAGAAAATTGCGCATACCTGCCTCAATGCGCGCCGCCTCTTTTACAGATGGTGAAGAGAGTACCTTTGAAGAGGCTTTGTATTCATCGCCGTATTGTTTTACAAGCTCTTTAACCTGTTTATCGGGTACAAGGGAAACAGCGTGAGCAAGATCACCCACTCCATAGCCGTGTACCTGGTAATCAAGCTTTATCTGGGCTGAGACCTTGTTCCCTTCCGTAACAGCAACATCACGCATATTGTCACCGAATCTGGCTATCTTCATAGACCTGGCATCAATGGCTGCCATGGCAGCCCTGGTCCAGGTACCAATGGAAGCAACAACTGCCTTGTCCTGCCAATGCCCTGCTACCACTTTTCGCTCAATTCTCAGCCGTGAGCATATGTACCCGAACTCGCGGTCACCGTGTGCAGCCTGGTTCAGGTTCATAAAATCCATGTCAATATCACTCCAGGGTATGTCCCTGTTAAACTGGGTATGGAAATGAAGAAGAGGCTTATTTAGTTTTGTAAGTCCTGATATCCACATTTTAGCCGGAGAGAATGTATGCATCCATGCTATAAGACCGGCACATTGCGGTGAGTTATTCGCCTCAAGGCAGATTGTCGTTATGGCGTCGGCATTTGTAAGTACGGGTTTGAAGACAACCTTTGCAGGGACAGCCTCGGATTTATCAAGAGCAACTGCAATGGTTTTTGAGTCTTTGTCCACTTGTTTCAGGGTTTCTTCTCCATAAAGATGCTGGCTGCCAGTGACAAACCAAAATTCAAAAGTTTCTTTTTTCATAATATATTTATCAAATAGATTTTGTTTATTAATTCCAGAAGTAGGCATAGAACCATATCACCACTGCAATGATTATGGCCGAAAGAATGACATCCCAGTTGTTCCAGCTTGCACGCGTTATAGCTTTCTGTTCAGCTGTTGCGGAACCGAGATAGAGTCCTGTAATCTTTGTTTCATCAATCCTTTTGGTAAAATAGCTTACGATTATCATTGTGATAATGACAATGGCAAAGTTGATGATCTCATAGTGTAGCCAGTTTGTCTCGATAAAGACTGTATAGATAAAGCTGTCAGGATTGATATGACTCTTGAAGATCATGAAACCCAGCCTTGTCATTCCAATTACAAAGCCGGTAAGCAAGCCTGTGAGACCGGCAGCAGGGGTGGTCTTTTTCGAGAGTATTCCAAGAAGGAAAGCTGCCGCTATTCCCGGGGCAAGGAGTGACTGAACGTCCTGCAGATATGCGTAGAGCACCTTCCCTATCCCCTTCATTACGGGGATCCAAAGGACACCAAGGATCACTACTACCACCGTAGCGATGCGTCCTATCTTAACCAGCTGTGCCTCCGTTGCTTGTGGTTTGTATCTTTGATAGAAGTCAATGGTAAAGAGGGTGGCTGATGAGTTGAAAAGAGAAGCCAGTGAACTCATGAGGGCAGCAAGCAAACCTCCCACCACAAGACCCTTGAATCCCATCGGGAGAAGCTCTCTAACCAGGGTAGAGAATGCTGAGTCAGAGCTTGTGAGAGTGATGACCCCCTGCTGGTTAAGAGCATAGGCTATCATTCCGGGGATCAGGAAGATAAACACCGGGGTCAGCTTGAGATAGGCACCGAAGATTGCCCCGCGACGTGCCTGAGTCTGGTCACGGCCGGAGAGAACACGCTGCACAATGTACTGGTCAGTACACCAGTACCAGAAACCGATTATCGCAGAACCGAGCAGCACTCCCGTCCATGGAAAGACCTCATCTTTAGGTGATCTTATCAGCTGGGTCATTGTATCGCCATAATCATTTACCGGAACAGTTCGGCAGATATGCATCAGTTCATCCCATCCTCCCACTTTGATGATACCGGCTACAAGCACTGCGATAGCCCCTGCAAGAAGTACGGGTGTTTGAAGTACGGAAGTCCAGAGAATAGCTTTCATCCCTCCCAGTGTGGTATATAAACCTGTGATTACAACCAGACCGATTGCACTGATCCAGAAAAAGTCAATACCCCATATCGATTCAATGCCGAAGACATCCTTAAATACAACTCCACCGGCATAGACCGTGACAGCCACTTTTGTAAGGACATAACTCACAAGCGAGATGATCGACAATACGGATCTTGATTCCTTATTGTAACGTCTTTCAAGAAACTCAGGCATGGTAAACACACCGCTACGAGCATAGAATGGCACAAAGAGCCACCCAAGAAGGAGTATCAGCCAGCCGTGCATCTCCCAGTGCGCCATTGCCATGCCAGAGGAAGCCCCTGCTCCTGCAAGTCCGACAAGATGTTCAGACCCGATATTTGATGCAAAAATGGAGGCGCCAATAGCCACCCACGTAGCATCCCGTCCCGCAAGAAAATAATCAGCCGATGTCTTGTCTTTTGACCTCATGGAAAAGACAATAAAAGCCACCAGGGCAAGGCAGAAAGCCCCCAATACAATCCAGTCTATTAAAAACATACTGCTTAGTTTATTTGGTTAGTATTTAAACACTTCGTTATCTGTCGCTTCGCTCCGTCTTGCGGTCCTGCGGTCCTGCGGTCTTGCAGTCTTGCAGTCCTCTCCATCGCTCCTTGTACCCTTAACCTCAACCTTGACCTCAACCTTAACCTAATCCTTTCCGTCTACGGTCTTCCGTCTTCGGTCTTCTGTCTGCAAGTTAAAAATTTTTTAAATGTAACTAATACACTTTTAATATTTTTTGAAAAAAATCAGGAACATTCATCTATTCTTCATCTTTTAACCAATACATTTGTGTTGACAGTTCACAATCATCTGGAGGTCAAATGATTTAAAAACTGTTTATTAAGGAGAAAAAATATCCGGAATAGTCATGAAAAGGTTGATTAAGATATTTCTCATAATCCCGCTGACATTTGCCACTGCAATTATTTTAAGTGCCCAGGGAGTTAACCCTGGGTCAGACACCCTGACAACTGAAGCACAGAAGGTTGAAAAACAGACTAAGCAACAGAATCAGGAGCAAACCGGAAATCAGAATCAGGCAAAGGAGCAGGCAGGCAAAAGTGAGCAGGCACAAAGCCAGGCAAAGAAAAACAACAGCGGGGAGGTAAAGCAGGTACGCAGTGCCCGACCCAACACAAGCATGTCAAAGGGAGCCCGTCCGGCATCTGTTGAGAGACCTTCAGGCTCACGCGTACCTAAAGGCGTTGGCAAGCCAGGCGGGGTAAAAGGACCCGGGAAACGATAAATCCACTTTCCTGCCCCCGCAATGAAGAGAGATACCTTGGCTCCCCGGATTAGTATTATCAGCCTTCTGCTGATTTTATTCTGCCATGTATCTGCACAAACAGTCTCCGATACCATTGCTTCTGACACTATTGCAGGCTCAGAAGTGAAGGAAAGTATTCACTCGCTTTACGGTGGCGCCGGGATGGGGAGTAATATGATCTATCTCGGTTATACACTGAGCCAGGACAGACCCTTCGGTTACGGATATATTTCATACGGTCTCAAAGACAAACTTTATCTCTCCGCAACCGGATATACCCTCAGTGATCTCTCTCCATTCGTTGCCTATTACAGTCTTGACCTGAGTTTTGCCCACACTTTCAATTCATGGTTCGACATCAGCCTCAGCCTTTCGAGATATAATGTCCAGGAGTCTCTCAAGGACACACTGTTCAACAGTTTCACCTATGCTGATGCGACCCTGGGGTTTGACTGGAAGATCCTCTATACAAAATTTTCCGTCGGTGGGGTACTGGCTGAAGAGAACGGTCTCTATCTGCAATTCAGAAATTCGAGATATTTTGAAACCCCTTCCTTCGCGGGAGATAAAGCATATTTTTACTTCGATCCTTACATCAACCTGCTGCTAGGAACGATATACAGTGTTGATACTACTGAGACCACAACAGGAGGCGTCGAGCATCCGGGTAAGCCTCCCTGGGCTGGTGGGGTCACACCCACCACCTCCACAGTTTACACCGGGAAATTCGGATTCATGGAGGTTGATTTCGGGCTGCCCATTGCTTTCACTTATGACTTCTTCACAATTGAGGCCGAACCGGGATACATACTGCCGCTCTATTCCGACAACGGGGCACAGGAGATGAAAGGTTTTATCTTTATGATAAGTGCCTTCTTCAGATTTATTTAACTTTGGACTATGAATGTTCTTATCGTGGAAGACGAGAAGAGTCTCGCCATCGAGATATCAGCATATCTCAGGAAAGAGAACTTCCTGTGCGATATGGCCTTTACCGGGACTGAAGCCTCAGAAAAGATTGCTGTCAACCTGTATGACTTTGTACTTCTGGATCTTGGTCTTCCCGATTACGACGGGCTAGATCTGATAAAGGAGGCAAGAAAGAATAACATTGACGTGTCATTCATCATCATTACTGCCCGCGGTGCAGTGGAAGACCGTGTCAGGGGGCTCGATCTCGGTGCCGATGACTACCTTCCCAAACCCTTTGCTCTGGTTGAGCTTCATTCACGCCTCATGGCCGTTGCAAGAAGAAAATTCAAGATCACGGCCGCCGACATCAACCTGGGTGAGTTTATTATGGGTATCCAGGCAAGAAAATTGCTTCACCAGGGAAAGGAGGTAGAGCTTACGAAGAAGGAATTTGACCTGCTCCACTACCTGGTGATAAATCACGGAAAAGTTCTGGCACGCCATCAGCTTTATGAGCATATATGGGGGAACACACTTGACGACCAGTATGACAGCAATTTCATTGACGTCCATATTAAGAATATCCGTAAAAAGATGAATATGCATGGCCCGACGCCATGGCTTGAAACTGTCAGGGGAGTTGGCTATAGGATCAGTATGGAAGAGTAATATTTGATCATGTGACCATATGAAATTACAGACAAAACTTGCCCTCTTCAACCTCCTTTCAAAATTGGTTTTCTCTGCACTTTTTATCGGTTTTCTCCCGCTGCTTATTGAACGTATAAATACCCTTCAGACAGACAGGGAACTTATTGATAAGAGAGAGCAGGTTATCAAACTCATTTCCGAGATTGGGCTTGACCCATTCATAACCTCAGAAACCGAAACCGGTTTCGGCAGTTACAATATCCTGAAGGAGGAATTCATCAGCATGGAAAGAGCAGACCTGGATGAGGACTGGAACTTCATTGAGGTAGCTACAAGGATAGTGGACGAAGAGACCATTGATTACCGCGTTCTTAACTATTCAATCAAAATAGATGGACAGACCTACCTTCTTGAGATAGGAAAGAGTCTCTCGAGCATCAGGTATGCTGCGAAGAATATCCGCACGGTAATTCTTCTCTTTCTCGCTTTCTTCATTGCTGTCACCCTCATTACTGACCTCACCTATACAGCACGCGTCTTAAGACCCCTCAGGATTATTACCCGGAGGCTCGGGACAACATCATCACCATCCTTTAGTGACTTCAGCCCGGTAGTCACAACTACGAAAGATTTCCGGCAGCTTGATCAGACGCTTCGCGATCTGATGGCGAGGATAGAAGAGCTGTTCCGCAAAGAGAAAGAGATAACCGTTAACATCTCGCACGAGCTTATGACACCTGTCTCTGTGCTGCGCAGCAAACTGGAGAACATGCTCCTGAAAAAGGATCTTGATCCGGAGATAGAAACAGGTATCGATGAGTCACTTCGTACACTTCACCGTCTCAAGACACTGATCAACTCACTGCTGATGATTGCCCGGCTTGAGAGCAGGCAATATCTTAAGGAAGACGACGTCAATCTTGAGGAACTGGTAACCGAAGTTACAGGAGAACTGTCTCCCATAGCAGCAGATGCAGGAGTGAGGATAACATCAACCTGCACCGGCAGCTGCTTCTTCGGAAAAGCAAACAGGGCACTCTTGTTTTCGATGTTCTACAATGTTGTCAATAATGCAATTAAACACACTCCCCCTGAAGGAAGCATTCAAATTTGCGGCGAGAGGAGAGGCGAAAAGTTTTATCTCTTCATAACAGATACCGGCCGGGGGATGACAGAAAAACAGCTTGAAATAATCTTTTCACGATTCAGGACAAAACTCGACCCCGAAATTGACAGCACCGGCATTGGATTGGCAATAACAAAATCAATAGCCGACTTTCATGCGATTGAGATAAAGGTTACTTCGGAACCTGGTAAGGGGACTGAATTCTGCTTCATCTTCCCGTGAAATCATTTGAATCCAAATCAAAAATCTCCTGTGGCATTCCCAAAGATCCTGAAATTATATGTCAGCATCACGATTGGCTGACCAAAAATGGTCATCTTATAACCATTTACCACACCATCTTCATTCCTGAAATATATTGAGTATGGATTCTCCCTGCCAAGAACATTGTAAATAGTCAATGTAAATGAAGAGTGGTTTAGTTTCTTTGCTTTGAGATTTCCGTTAATGGTAGCAGCAAGATCGAGCCTGATATAGTCAGGCATTCTGTAGCTGTTTCTCGTTGAATAATACAAATAATTGGTATTGCTAAAGTTGTAGAAAGCCACCGGATATGTTATCGGCCTGCCTGTGTTGTAGATAAAGCTTGATGTGACATTCAGGCGTCTCGACAGCTTCGCGTTTGCAACAACCTTCAGATCATGAGGCTTATCATAATCGGCAGGCCAATATTCTCCGCCATTGACCTCTTCGGTCTCAAAATTTGTGGCAGATCTCAGTAAGGCGCGTGAATATGTATAACTTATCCACCCTGTCAGGGAGCCCTTTAACTTCTTCACCATCAGCTCAACACCATAGGCTTTGCCTGTGCCATTTATAACATCTGTTTCAAGGTGCTCATTCATCAGTAATGAGGCTCCTCCTTTATAGTCAAGAATGTTTGTGAGTTTCTTATAGTAGGTCTCCACTGAGCTCTCGTAAGCCTTCCGGCCAAAGTTGTAATAGAATCCTAATGACAGCTGGTCGGACCTTTCCGGTTTGATGTAGCTGTCGCTTATTGTCCAGATATCCGTTGGCGAAATTGATGTTGTGTTTGATATCATGTGAATATACTGGTGGACTCTCTGTGCTCCCACCTTAACAGAGAGATCATGCGCCAGAATCAGGCGCGCTGAGAATCTGAATTCAATCCTGGGATAAAAGTTAACAATATCTCCGCTATTATGCCAGACGGTGTCTGAAATACTCTCAGCTGACCTAGATATATTATCATAGTATTTAAATTCAGTCTGAGGGCCAAATGAGGTAAAGAAAGTTGCCCGTAAACCGCCAGTAACAGATAAGAGCGGGGTGATCTCATAATCATCACTTAGATATATTGATGGCTCGAGAGCCTGTTCATTCTCAAGCTCTGCTGAAGCAACCGTCGAGTAATCGCCAAATGGTTGTCTTAAACCCGGGAGCAGGGAATAGAAGGTTGCGTCAATCCCGAACTGTGTGTTATGCCTCTCCCCGGGTTTATACTGGAAATCAGCCCTTAATATCTTCTGATCAAGTTTATAACTGAGTGAATTGTATTTTGTCGAATCCTGGTAAGTATCTACCTTGTATTTATAGTTGCTCAAAATTGCGAAGAAACTGGCCGAAAATCTTGAGTTGAATGAATGGTCCCATTTGAGTGTTGAGGATATATTACCGTAGTCAAAGGCACTCTCGCCGTAATAGTTGAACCTGTCATTACTTAAGTATCCTGATAGATAGACCGAGTTTTTTTCATCCGGATCATACCTGACCGATCCCTGGATATCATAGAAACCTGCCGTGCTGTTGCTGATCCGGTAATCATCAAACAACCCCAGGATCCAGTCAGAATAAGTTGCCCTAGTGCCAATAATAAATGACCCTTTTTTCCCGAACAGGGGGCCTTCTACAAGAAGTCTGCCTGTTACCGGGCTGATCCCGCCGCTTACCTTGACCTTATCCCTCGATCCTTCTGAAGGAGATATCACCATGACCGATGATAATCTGCCACCGTATTTCGCAGGCATACCGCTTTTGAATATCGTAACATCCGATACCAGGTCAGAATTAAAGGCCGAAAAAAATCCGAAAAAATGGAAGGTATTAATGATGGGAGCACTATTAAGAAAGACTAGGTTCTGGTCGGTGCTACCGCCTCTCACATTAAATCCTCCGGAGGCCTCCCCCACAGTCTGGATTCCGGGTAAAAGCATTGAGCTCTTGATAACGTCAACTTCCCCAAGGCCCATAGGGATCTGCTTTAGCATCTTGACATTTATCTTTTCAATTCCGGTTCTGACATCCCGTACTGAATTATCACGATCAGCAGTGATGAATACTGCTTCCATCATGTTTTCCTCATCAGTCATTTCAACGTCAAGATTACCGTCAGAATATATTACAATATTACGCCTGGTGGTTTTCAAACCAAGCATCCGATACTCTATCTGATACTGTCCTTTCGGTATTGTGATGGAGTAAAAGCCATTTTCGTTTGTCATGGTCCCTGCCCTGAGCTTCCCGATATAAACTATTGCCCCGCTGACACTCTCTCCCTCACCTGGGTTGGTGACTTTGCCGGTCAAAATTGCGGTCTGGCTTTTGCTGCCTTCTGACAATCTGCCGATCTTAAATATCCTGTACTCATCTCTGATCTTGTCACTATCCTGTTTGGCAACTGCCGACAAGTACTTTAATGTATCAATTTTTGCAGAGTTCCGCTCCAGGTAAGCAAGGTATTCACTGCTGTAACTTGTCTTGATCGGATAATCTTTTGAAAGGATGATCTTTTTGTCAGATGTAATTATAAAAGAAAAGCCCTTCCCGGCAAGGGTAGTGTTAATGAGTTCATCAATCGGCCTCCCTTGTGAACTTACGGAAAGATAAAGAGAGTCAGTCCATTTTTCCGAATAATAAATTTTGTAAGGTGATACCTTTTCCAGCGTATCGACCAGATCTCTGAAGCTGATCCGGTCAAAATACATGGTGATAGTCATTTCCTGGCCATAGGAATTGATCAGGACAACCAGGAGAAAAATATTGAGAAGTATCTTCTTCATCTTTCACTGAGAAATATGATTCAGCTCCTCGTAATACTTCAGAACTTCAGCTATCTGCCATTTGTCCGGTTTGCGAATTCTTATATTGTTATGGCGAATCAGCTGCCTCACTTCAGCATATCTGTCGCCAAAAAGCCTTAAAAACTGTTCTTTCGAGCTGATCTCCGAATACCCGTTGCTGACCTTGATATACCCGACAGGAGCGTAGGTGTACTCATCGACCCCATCAATAATGGCCCTTGTTGAAATATGCCTGATGATATATTTGCATGCATTGTCATAAACTACTTCGTAGATGCCATCCTGCAGGTTAAAGGTAGAATCCTGCTCCTTTCTGAAGTATCTGAATCTTAAAATTTCATTCCCGAAGCGAAGGTCAAACCGTTCAATGTAATCACCGTTGAGTGCCACCTGCCACATCCTGTTGTTGAAGATCAGAGTATCGTCGGTATAAATGACCTGGTCTGTAAAGGTGTCATATTGAAGTACTATATTATCATAGCTTCTTCCCCTGAAAACAATTGAAGCGGAACGCTCTTCGTCGGATCGTAATAACGGGTTATCCTTCGAATTATACCAGTACCTTATGTATTCCCTGCCATGGATCAAATCTCTCGGATAAGTGGTGTTCTTAAGATAAAGGTTTGTGAGATGGTCAACCTGGGCCCTCTCAAGTTCACCAAACACCTGTACTGCGTCCGGTTCAATGAAAGGAAACCTCTGCTGGGCATTTACTTCAAATGAGGTGAACAACAGAGTCAGGATGAGAATATTTCTGCCTATAATGCACATTGACCTGTCATTTTAAATGTAAAGATCATATATTATCTTTATCATTTTATTGCCCCTGTAGTTTTTAACAGGTGAAGCAGTTCAAAACTGATCATTTTAAGTTGAACAACTCAACTCAGTTTTTGTTATTTGTTAACCAGATTAATTTAAAATCTTTGATAAATCCGGCAGAGAGGCATGAAAGGAAAATATTATAAACCTCTTTGGATTTTAATCATTTCCGGAACACTCTTTACCTGTGTTGAACCCTACAATCCGGAACTTAAAGACTATCAGTCACTACTGGTGGTTGATGCATTGCTTACTGATGAAGATGCATCAAATTACGTAAGGCTCACAAGGACCATTGAATCCATCAATGCCCCGCCTGAAAAGTTTTCCGGAGCTACAGTGAAATTGAAGGATAATGAAGGGAACATTGCAGTTTTTGAGGAGACTTCTGACGGACTGTATAAATCAGACAGCCTAACATTCAGGGGGGTGCCGGGCAGGTCATATACATTGTTTATCACTGCAGGTGATGGCACTGAATATGAATCTGAGCCCTGTACAATGTACGAGGTCCCCGAAATTGACAGCCTCTATTTTGGCAAGGATTGGGTGACTCTTGATAACGGTGAGGTTCAGGAGGGAGTAAGGGTCTATATCGATTCAAAAGAGCCGGCTGGAAATGACTATTTCAGGTGGTCATATAAGGAATGGTGGAAATTCAACATTCCCGTTCCGAAGGACTATGAGTATGTTAACCAGAACAACATATATAAAATACCTTTGACAAACATCACATGCTGGAACAACAACATATCAGAGGAGATACTGATCCAGCCTGCAGAGACCTACGTGGGAGGATCCTTTGTTAAAAAACCCGTATTTTTCATTCCTTCCAGGGAATCAAACAGGTTGCTTGTACAATACTGCGTTGAAATTACACAGTATTCACTATCAGCCAGTGAATTTGAATTCTGGGATCATATGATACAGATAAATGATGCCGGTGGTGATATATTCGACAAGCAGCCATTCCCTATAGTCAGCAATATTCACTGCATAAGTAAACCTGAGGAGAAGGTACTGGGATACTTTCAGGTTTCTTCCGTCAGGAAAGCAAGAGAATACCTGACACGGAAAGAGGTTGATTTGCTCGATGTGGAACTTTATTCCTATGATTGTGATATATTAATGGTTGGGCCCGGAGATCCGGAAACACTGATGATTCCGGAGCCCATAACATTCGATAAGGTATACGAATATTTTGTCCAACTGAATTATACCTTCGTCCAGCCCTCGTATAATGAGCGCGGGCAGCTTATCAAACTGATTTTTGTGAGGAATGTCTGCGCTGACTGTACGCTCACAGGCAATCCCGAAAAGCCTGATTTCTGGGTCGACCTATAAAATCAGCCTCTCATGAAGAAACAGCTTTACAATAATCTAACTTACATCTCACTTGCCGGACATTTTATATGCTTTGTTGCAGTTTTAAGTTTTTTATCCCTACGGTCATCATGCCAGACTGTACCGCAGGAAATTATTAAATATGACCGGGATAAGTTCAGTGAGGAACTCTATGTTCAGACAGACCGTGATCTCTATATATCGGGAGAAACAGTCCAAATCAAGATATTCTGCCTGAACCGGCTGACTAACAAACCTTCACATATCAGCAAGGTCATATATGTCAGTCTCCTCGACAATCTGAATAATCCAGTTACCCAGGTCAAACTTGGGGTTAACGGCTTCTCGGCATCCGGACAGATAGACCTTCCGGAAACGATAGCCTCGGGAAATTACTATCTGTCGTCCTGCACTCACTGGATGCAGAATTTCTCACCGAACCTGTTCTCCTATAAAACAATATCTGTCATCAATCCTTTTGAAAACCTTGAGAAGGCTTCAATACCTATCAGGTCGTCATATCCTGACACCGTAATCTTCTTCCCCGAAGGTGGAAGAATTATTTCCGGAACCGAAAATAAAGTGGGTTTCATGTGCCTGGATAAGAACGGGTATCCCGTCAGAATTAAAGGAAGAATAACTGACGCGGAAAAAACTCTCTTTGAAGTAGAGTCTGATGATTCAGGTTATGGTCTTTTCTCATTGACTCCCCAAAGTAATAATCCTCTGTACCTTGTACCAGAGGCAGATATGTCACCTGGCAGAAGATTTTCTCTTCCGCCGGCAAGTGAGTCAGCTATCTCCTTTTCATTCCTGAAACACAAAGATGATGACCTGCTAAGTTTCAGGATACTTAAAGGGCCTGGCTTTGTCAGTTCAGGCAGACGATTCTACCTTATTTCAGATCCGGTCGCAACATCTCCGTTCATAAGGGAAGTTGACCCTGATATGGAGACAGAGCTTATAGTCATCAAAAACAGCCTTCCGGCCGGTCTTTCAACCCTTATGATGACTGATGACCGGGAGCAGATACTGGCAAAAAGATTGATTTATAACAAACCTCTCGCAGCACATATCAGTGTGAAGGCAGAAAAAAGTGAGTATCTGACAAGGGAGAAGGTAAGACTGAATATCTATATAACTGATCCTGATGGCAATCCGGCTGAAAGTGACATCATTGCTTCGGTTGTCAAATCGTTTACCGAAGAGAGACCTCAAAACAACCTCAGCAGCTTTGTGCAGTTGCCCGGATATGTGGCAATGAACTGCAGATCAGAATATGCGGATATCAATGACCAGCTGATATTTTATAAAGATGAAGATGGTATCATTAAATCAAATGATACTTTTCCGGAAGAACCCCGATATCTGCCTGAGATTGAAGGACATATTATTCGCGGGAACATTAAGAGTACAGTTACGGGAGAACCACTTCAGAATGAGAATATAGTGTTTGCCTTTGTCGGCTCCCCGGCCCTCTGCAGGTTCACCAGGACTGACAATAACGGTTACTTTCAGTTTATTGTTAGCGAATCAGGCAGACATGAGATAGTTATTCAGCCATTACGCCCCGACCTGTCAGATTACTTTATTGATCTGATTAACCCCTTTCCTGAGCTTTTAAATGAATACAAAGCTGCTCCTTTGTTCATTGATACAACAAGGCTGGAAGGCATCAACAATGCAATTATTGCCATGCAGGTTCAGGCTCTTTATGAACCGTTGCAGCCCCGCCCGGCAAGCTTTCAGAGAACAACCGGTGCTACTGCATTCTATGGGGAACCTGATGAAGAGATTCGTTTATCAACATATATAGATTTAACCTCACTAAAAGAGGTAATTAAAGAACTTGTGCCGGATCTGACCACATTTTCGCGGAAGGACAAGAACTACTTTAATCTTATCTACAGAACTCCTGAACAGTCGGTCTCAGCAAATCCTTTTGTGATGGTTGACGGAGTCCCTGTACATGATCATGATGCCGTCCTGAAAATCAAGCCTGATGAAATTGAGATGATTAAGGTGCTGTATTCCAGATATTTCATAAAAGATATGGTTCTTGAAGGGATTGTTGATTTTACCACCAAGGAAGGCAGATTGGGCGTACCTGAGTTTGACAGACCGGTATTCAGACAGGAATTTGAATCACTTCAGACTGCCGATATCTTCCACTCTCCGGACTACTCAACTGTCTCACAGAAGGAGAGCCGTATTCCTGATTTCAGGAATACGCTTTACTGGAATCCGTGGATCAGGACTGACAATAACGGAACAGCTACTGTTGAATTCTTCACATCAGATGAGCCCGGTACCTATAATATAATTGTTGAAGGTTTTACCTACGGGGGGCACAAAGGGAGCGCAAGGGCTGTTATTTCTGTAAAATAATCCCCTCATCGACCTTAACGGAAATTTTTCTTCTATTTTTCCTGAAATTTCATTATACATTCATCTTCACGGGCATACTTTTGATCTGTTAATGACTTATAAACTTAAAAATTAATGAGATGAAAAGAGAAATTCTTTTGGGCGCAATGGCACTTCTGATAAGTGTAAGTGTAACAGCCCAGGAAGCTACACAGACCAAAACAAAAAAACAGGCAAAAACCCAGGCAAAGGAACAGGTACAGGTGCAGGAACAAGCTCAGGTTAAAGAACAGAGCGGTGATCCGATCATGACCCAGACCCAGACCAGGACACAGAATCAGGGTGAAGTGGTCAGTGAGACAGCCAAAGCGACACAGTCAGGACCTGGCAAGGGTGAGGCAGTAAGCACCCAGGCCAAGATGCAGGGTGAAGACAAGAAGGCTGCCAAACCTAAGAAGCAGAAAGCAGCCAAACCAAAAAAAGGTGGCATGCAGGCTCCCGCAGCCACTCCGGGAAAAGGCGGACCTGGTCGTTAGCCACATAAAGAAGGCTGAGCGAAAAAGCCGGTTCCATAAAGGTCCGGCTTTTTTTTATTCAGTCTGGTGACCTCCCCGATCAGAATAACCTCTTATTCCTGATTCCTTGCCCGTTTGCGATCATTCTCATTCAGCATGATCTTTCTCAGCCGCATTGACCTTGGCGTGATCTCTATGTACTCATCAGACGCAATATATTCCATTGCCTCTTCAAGAGAAAAACGAATCGGCGGTGTAAGCAGAGCCTTATCATCTGAGCCGGAGGCCCTCATGTTGGTCAGTTTTTTGGTCTTTGTCACGTTGACAGTGATATCATCCTGACGATTAGCCTCACCTATTACCTGGCCCATGTACACATCCTCCCCGGGGAATATGAAAAATCGCCCGCGGTCCTGAAGCTTGTCTATTGCATATGCCGCAGCATTACCTGTCTCCATGGCAATGAGTGACCCGTTGCGTTTCACAGTCATCTCACCTTTCCACGGTTCGTAAGAGTCAAATCGATGAGCCATGACTGCTTCCCCTTCAGTCACGGTAAGCACCTGGTTCCTCAGACCAATTATACCTCTCGCGGGGATCTTAAAATCTAGATAGGCTCTATCATTTTTTATCTCAATGTTGATGATCTCTCCCTTACGCTGTGTAACCTGTTCAATCACCTTGCCTGCGAAATTCTCCGGTACCTGCACAGTAAGAGCCTCTATTGGTTCATGCTTTTTCCCTTCAATTTCGCGCAGCAGGACCTTTGGCTGGCCCACCTGTATCTCAAAACCCTCACGACGCATTGTTTCAATAAGAATAGACAGATGAAGGATGCCTCTTCCATAAACCATGAAAGCCTCTGACGATCCGGTCTCTTCAACCTTAAGGGCAAGATTCTTTTCGGTCTCCCTGAAGAGCCGCTCTCTCAGCTGGCGAGAGGTGACAAGGGTACCTTCACGGCCGAAAAAGGGTGAGTTATTTGAAGTAAAGAGCATACTCATTGTTGGTTCGTCTACCTGGATATGCGAAAGACCTTCAGGGTCAAATGCATCGGCGATGGTGTCTCCGATCTCAAAATCCTCGATACCGAACAGGGCGCAGATCTCACCAGACCGCACAGGTTTCTTTGTCTTCTCCTTGCCCAGCCCCTCAAAGAGATATACCTCCTTGATTGTGTTTTTCAATACCGACCCATCGCGTTTGATAAGCGAGACCTGGCTTCCGGGCATCAATATACCCCTGCTTATCTTTCCAACGGCAATACGACCCATATAGGATGAATAATCAAGTGATGATATCCTCATCTGCAGAGTACCCTCCACCATTTTAGCAGGCGGTATATGCTCTATTATTGTATCAAGTAGGTAACTTACATCAGTTGTCGGTTCAGACCATTCCGGACCCATCCATCCCTGTTTTGATGAACCGTATACCGTAGGAAAGTCGAGCTGATCTTCCGTTGCATTAAGACTGTGCATAAGGTCGAAAACGCTCTCCTGTGCCTCCTCAGGCTTGCAGTTTGGCTTGTCAACCTTATTTATAACAACAATTGGCTTTAGTCCCAGTTCAAGGGCTTTCTGAAGCACAAAACGTGTTTGTGGCATCGGTCCTTCAAACGCATCGACAATCAACAGCACACCCTCCGCCATGTTAAGAACCCTCTCAACCTCACCCCCGAAGTCAGAGTGGCCCGGAGTGTCAATAATATTTATCTTGACATTCTTATAACGCACAGAGACATTTTTTGAAAGTATTGTGATGCCCCTCTCCTTTTCAAGGTCGTTACTGTCAAGTATCAGGTCGCCCATGACCTGGTTTTCACGGAAAAGCTTGACCTGGTATAGTATGCGGTCAACTAGCGTCGTTTTTCCGTGGTCAACGTGTGCAATAACGGCTATATTTCTGATTTCTTCCATTATACTTTTTACTATTGGGCTGCAAAAGTATGAAAATGGTTGTTCTCTTGGATATAAATTGATACTAATATAGTCAGGGCGGAATTATACCACTTGCTATCAGCCATTTACATCATTGCTATGACAGGGCAACCCATCATCTATGCAAATTAATTTCCAAGCAGGGCTAAAATTTGGGATATAATGGGAGCGGGGCCCTTTGTAACCCATCTCTGGCTGTAGTTTACTGCGATAGTCGTGTTCATGGAAGGGATATAAACTACCTGCGTTCCCCAGAAACCTGTATGGGTATAAGCTTCTATGTCATTGATAAGAATGCGGAAAATGCCAATCCTGTAATCCATTGAAGGCGCACTCTCATATTGCGGCTGATAGAGCATAGTATCGAGTGTCGACTTATTCAGAAACACCTTGTTGTTGAACAGGCACTGGAAGAAGGCTGCAAGGTCAGAGGTGGTGGAAATTAATCCGCCGCCTCCGTAAAAATCTATCGAGGGATTAAAATCGTATGTATCTATCCCGTTGTAGTATTGATGAATCCTATCCTCCCTGTCAGGAGGCCTGAACCCCTCAAATATTGTATTCTTTATGCCAAGACCCCTTAAATCAAGCACTTCAATAATAGCATCATTAAGGCTTTTTCCCGTAATATTTTCAATGACCTCTCCCAGCAGTATGTATCCTGTATCAGAATAGCTGAACTTTTCCCCTGCATAACCCACAGGTTTTCCCCATGCTATTGCCGACTCTATCTGCTCTCTTCTTGTCCACTCATGTTCAGGATCGGTCAGTATTCTTTTCATAAATTCATCTGACTGCGCATGATCATAAAGGCCTGATGAATGTGTCAGCAAATGCCTGAGCGTTATAGTATTCATATCGTATCCGCCACGGCTGAGAATTCCTGCATGCTCATTTGAAATATACATGGCCAGGAGGTCATCAAGTGAAAGTCTATTATCTTCCCACAAACGCAATATCGTGGCAGCAACGAAGGTCTTGGTTACACTGGCAATCCTGAATGACTGAGATGGGTTTAGTTTTGTTTTACTGACTCTGTCTGAGAAACCCGATGCTCCGCTCCATGAAATACTTCTGTCAGGGCTTTCAATATGAGCCAGGATCCCTGGAACCATATCATTTACCTGATCGTCAAGCTTTTTCTGAAATATATCCTCAAGGATTACCTGACAATAACACTCCGGAGATAAAATGGTAAAAGAGAGAAAAAAAAATAGAATGATTCTCATGACTGGTTCAACTGGTTTGGATATGACATTAAAGATGAGAGTTAATTCAGCTTAAGGTAATTCATGACTTAATCAGGTTCGCAAAATAATTAACCCACGATAAAATCCATCGGCACATGTTTCAGCCGGGCGATATCCTGTATCTTGTTTTTTACATCAAATCCTGCACTGCAAATAACGTTGCATTTTACGCACCTGTCACACGGATTGTCAGCCAGCCGGGCTTCGGCCAGGGTATGCCAGGCCTGCTCAAGGTTCTTATATCCGTAAGCATACATGTAGCTTCGCATTAAGGTAGGTATGTCGATATTATGAGGGCATTGGGGAACACAATGGTTGCATTGCTGGCAATATAGACCTGTTCCGGATTCAATCGCTGCAAGATTAAGGTCTTTCAGCTCCTGCTCAGTCATTTTCAGGTTTTGAATCATCGAAAGGTTCTTCTTCAGTTCTTCCTGTGAAGACATTCCTGAAACAATGGTACCAATCTTCTCATTTTGCAAAACCCATTTAAGAGCAGCGTCAGTGTTCAGAGGGGGTCCGGATTTCTGACGCGAAGCACCTGCTGTTGTTTTCATTGCTATGATACCCATGCCTGATTTAACGGCATTTGAAACAGCGAAATCAAGCGATTGTTTGTTCTGAATTTTATAATTATAGGAGATCATGGCCAGATCATAAATACCTGCAGAAGAGGCGGCGTTCAGCGCTTCCTCGGTGCCACTGTGGGAGGCGATCCCGATGAAGCGGGCTTTACCCTGTTTCCTGATCTGCTCCAGGGTCCTTAATATCCCATCGTGCATGACAGTCTCTTTCTTACTTGCATATGGAAGAAGCAAGATATCGATATAGTCAAGCCCAAAGCGTTTCAGGCTCTCTTCCGCCTTTTTCATATAGGATTCAGCATTATAACCGCCGGTCATGACGCCTGTGCGACTGTCAAGCTCTGCCGGCCATGCGGCAGTTCCGACAACAAAAGTGTCACGGGGCAGTCCTTTCAACCCTTCCCCGGCAAGTTTCTCATTGTTCCCTTCTCCGTAATAGGTCGCTGAGAAGAACAATCGGATCCCGGAATCATAGGCTGATCTGACAAATGCAGGTGTTGTTGCTCCGCCTGTGCCCATGCTTATCAACGGGGTCTTTATACCTGTCCTGCCGAGCAGCCTTGAAGGAAGTTCGGCAGCACTTGCCCGTATCGGTTCCACACCGGAAGCAATAACAGCAGATGACGGCAGCAAAGCAGCTCCCGAAATACCAATTAAACTTTTCTTTAGAAAATCGCGACGGTTCCTGTTTTTCATGATGCAATTCGTTATTGTTTATTAGAGAGTATGGTTTACCCTTCAGAACGAGAAACACTAACAAATATCGTCTTTTTTCAAAGAATGAAATTGTGCACCGTTTCATTATTTGATACATTAACAACTTTTAACTCATTGGTCAATTATATAATTACCTGTTATAATGACATATAGATGTCAGATAAAAGCCTTTCAGGAGCATCACATGATTCACCAGGGCGATTATGGAACTTTTAGATTATCTTTGTGCAATATTTGCAAGGTGTCCTCAGTGAATCACTGCAATGCATCCTGCATAGTCTGTATGTGATCTCGTTTAATCCGGGAAAACAAGAATATCGCGCCCGGCTTCACATCAAACTATAAGAATAATAATCAGAGCTGAATCAGGTCAGTCGGCCCTGTTATGATGATTTGCATTCGGAAGAACGGATCTGAATCACACGAAGCTCTACAGGGGAAAGTAAAAAAATAAAATGATGGAAAGATTAAAAATCGGGGATCGGACAATTGCTGTGCCGATAATTCAGGGGGGTATGGGAGTCGGTATTTCACTCTCAGGACTGGCAGCTGCTGTTGCCAATGAAGGCGGAATGGGAGTAATATCAAGTGCGGGACTGGGTCTTCTGTACAGGGAATTCTCCGAGAATTACCTTGAGGCAAGTATTCATGGTCTTAAGGAGGAAATACGAAGGGCAAGGGAAAAAACACGCGGTGTAATCGGGGTTAACGTAATGGTTGCCATGACCAATTATGTCGATATGATTAAAACATCCATTTCTGAAAAGGTGGATTTCCTTATAACAGGAGCGGGACTTCCGCTTGATCTGCCCTCATTCCTGAAGAAGGACAGCACCACCAAACTTATACCAATAGTATCATCAGCCAGAGCAGTTAAAATAATCTGTGAAAAGTGGAAAGCCAATTTTAACTACCTGCCCGACGCGGTTATTGTCGAAGGGCCAAAGGCAGGAGGACACCTGGGGTTCAAAGAGGATCAGATCAGCGATGAGAACTACACACTTGAAAAACTTGTTCCTGAAATTGTCAGTGAACTGAAACATTTTGAAGACCAGTACAACCAGCCGATACCACTTATCGCAGCAGGGGGAATTTATACAGGTGAAGATATAAACAACATTATGAAACTGGGAGCATCAGGAGTTCAGCTTGGAACCAGGTTCGTCACCACTGAAGAGTGTGATGCCTCTCCTGGGTTTAAACAGTCATATATCGATGCAGTTGAAAAAGACATCGAAATAATCAAGAGTCCGGTTGGAATGCCGGGAAGAGCCATCCTCTCCAATTTTATCCGGAAAGTGAGAGACGGTAAAAAACAACCTAAAGCCTGCCCGTTTAAATGCATAAAGACCTGTGACATATCAAAAAGTCCATATTGCATTGTAATTGCACTTATAAATGCGGTCAAAGGCAACTTTGAACATGGATTCGCATTTGCCGGCAGTAATGCCTACAGGGCCACCAAAATATCATCCGTGAAGGAGGTCTTCCAGGAACTGCTTTCAGAGTACCGCGAAAGCAGGAAAAAATAGAAATAATTAACACAGAGGAATTATCTGTATTTAGGCGAAAACCCTTTTACATAAGCTGAACATATTGCCGAGGGCTTAAGCCATCGGCAATATATAGTATTGAAAATTAATTATTTGTCTTTGCCAACACACTCCGGGCAGGTCAGAGATGCATCAGCGGCTTTTCCCGATTCAAACTCCTTGCCGCACTTGTCACATTTAATTACATTTTTAGCTTCCTGTAAAAGCCTCTTGGCAATCGCGTCATTAAATTCCTGGGCCAGCAGGTCCCTGTTGGTCGCATAATTTACTCTGCGTCTCTCCATCGCAGCAAGATCTTCCACCTTTAAAACCGGAATAGTTGTTTCATTTTTCATGGTGCAAAGATACGCATAATAAAGGGGCCATCCTATATTAAATAAAATCAGCACATTAGAATTGCCCCTCAAGAATTATAACTTATCCCTGAAAATGTGCCAGAAACAGATGATTTCTTGGATGACATGAATGTTTTTCATAACTTTATTTATGATATGCTAATACTCCATAGTATTAAGCTCTTGTATAACATTAGTTTATTAATCTAAATTCCAGGGCCATGCCACTAAAAATGCAGATTTTCACGTTTCTGTTCCTTATGCTCGGACCATTCAAGATAATTGGTCCTTTTGCAAAGATTACAGAGGGGGCAGATGCAAAGCTAACCCGCCAGTTAGCATTCCGGGCAATGATTTATTCTAGTGTTGCACTCATACTGGCGGCTGCTCTGGGACAAAGAATACTGAGCAATTTCGAGATACCACTTCCCATTCTTGCAATATCCGGAGCACTTATTCTATTCCTCGTGGCACTCCAGACTATAATCAGGCAGTTTGCCTCACCATCATCAGAAGCAGAACAGGCTATAGTCCCGACCCTTGACATGGCTCTTAATCCGCTGGCCTTTCCGACCATTGTTACACCATATGGTATTGCTGCAGTGATTGTATTTCTGGCCCTGAGCCCTGATCTTAACGGCAAATTGACCATCGGTTTGACAGTGCTTGTTATAATGGCCCTGAACCTGATTCTGATGCTTGTAACCCGTTACATTTATAAATTCCTTACAATTTTTCTTGGCCTGCTGGGGGCAATACTCGGAATTATCCAGGTAGCTCTGGGACTAATGATAATATATAATCAAACCCTGAAACTTATAAATATGCAGGCAGGCTCTTAATGTTGCGCTTATTATCTGCCTCTTTCGTTTTGTAACATCTGAACAAAATATTGTTAAAATCAGATATTACTTCTTATTCTCCTAAGACAGAATGTAACCTGAAAAGAGGAACCCATTAATTTTATTAAATTTGATAAAGAAATAAATCCAATTTACAAATGAAGGCAGATAACAATAAGCCTGTTCCATCAGAGCCCCAGGCTGAGATTAAACGTCTCGAGGACGACAAGAATAAGCAAGCCCCGTGGAAGAAGTGGGGCCCCTATCTGAGTGAACGGCAGTGGGGTACCGTGAGGGAAGATTACAGTGAGAATGGTGATGCCTGGAATTTTTTTACGCATGACCATGCCCGCTCCCGTGCTTACCGCTGGGGAGAGGATGGCATTGCCGGCATCTCTGATGACAGGCAACATCTCTGTTTTGCTGTTGCCCTTTGGAACGGAAGGGATCCTATTCTTAAAGAACGGCTGTTCGGACTTACCAATAGCCAGGGGAACCATGGAGAGGATGTCAAGGAGTACTACTTCTACCTTGACAACACCCCTTCGCATGCCTATATGAAATATCTTTATAAGTATCCGCAGGCACCCTATCCCTATGAAGAGCTTGTACGGGTGAACGGACAACGTTCACGCGAGGAGATGGAATATGAGTTGCTTGATACCGGTATTTTTGATGAAGACCGCTATTTCGACGTTTTTACCGAATATGCCAAGAATAGTCCGGAAGATATACTTGTCAGGATAAGTGCTACCAACCGTGGTCCGGAGGCTGCTGAGCTGCATCTGCTGCCGACAATCTGGTTTCGTAACGACTGGTCATCATGGATAGCCAGTTCAAACAGGGCAATATCTAAACCGATACTTTCACAGATCAAGGCACCGAAGGGAATAAGTGTTCTTACTGTAAGCCATTCACTCCTCGGTGAATTTACTTTATCCTGTGAGGGAGATGTACCCTTGCTTTTTACCGAGAACGAAACAAACCATGAGCGGCTATTCCCCGGGCAGAAGAACGAAAGCCCTTACGCAAAAGACGGAATAAACGACTTTGTTGTACAGGGACTGAGTGACAAAGTGAACCCTGAAAAACAGGGAACCAAAGCCGCACCACATTACCAGCTAACAGTCGGAGCCGGTGAAACTTCGGTGGTCCGTTTAAGACTGACAAAAAAATCTGAGGAAAACAACGCAGATCCATTTGGCGACAACTTTGATGCTCTGTTTGATAAAAGGATCAATGAGGCTGATTCATTTTACAGATCCGTAACCCCTCCTGCGGTCAGTGCTGACGAGGCAAATGTGATGCGACAGGCCCTTGCCGGCATGCTCTGGAGCAAACAGTTCTTTTTCTTTGACGGTGACAATTGGCTCGACGAACATAACTCTAACCCTCTCCATTCAGGATACCGTGAAAAGCGAAATACCGAATGGTATCATATGCTGAACATGGACATAATCTCCATGCCGGATAAATGGGAATATCCGTGGTATGCAGCCTGGGACCTTGCCTTCCATACCCTGCCCCTCTCCATTGTTGACCCTGAATTTGCAAAAGGGCAGATGGAACTGATGCTCCGTTCCATTTACCTTCACCCTAACGGCCAGATGCCGGCATACGAATGGAACTTCAGTGATGTCAACCCACCGGTGCATGCCTGGGCCAGCATGTTTCTTCACAGGACAGATAAAGCTATTAAAGGCGAGGCAGATCTGAACTTTTTACGGTCAACCTTTAATAAACTGCTTATAAACTTTACATGGTGGGTGAACCGTAAAGACAGGTATGGTAAAAATGTATTTGAGGGTGGTTTTCTTGGCCTTGATAATATTGGCATTTTTGACCGTAGCGCTCCACTGCCAACAGGCGGAAACCTTGAACAGCTCAACATTTCCTCTTCATTGCAGCCGCAATGAATAAGAAAGGTCCGGACGGAATGTGGGATGATGAGGACGGGTTCTACTATGACCTGCTCCGCATGCCTGACGGTAGTGCCCGTAAGCTTAAGGTAAGGTCACTGGTAGGCTTGCTCCCTCTCTGCGCAACAAGTATTGTTGAGAAGGAGCAGCGTGACAGAGTCCCTGCTGCCATGGCGACCATATGGAAAAACCAGCGCAGGATGCCGGAACTGATGGAGTCAATACACCCTACAGGTAAGGGTCATTTTGGGATAAACGAAAGGGGCATTCTTGCCCTTGTGAATCCCGACAGGCTCAGAAAAATCCTTTCCAGGATGCTTGACGAGAATGAGTTCTTCGGCCCTCATGGCATCAGGTCAATTTCTAAATTCCATGAGAATAATCCCTATATATTACACGTCGGAGGCCAGGAGTTCCGCGTTGGGTACCTGCCTGCAGAGTCAGATACCGGTATGTTTGGCGGAAACTCGAACTGGCGAGGACCTATGTGGATGCCGATAAACCTGCTGATAATAAGGGCTCTGCAACAATTCTACCTCTACTACGGAGATAATTTCAAGGTAGAATGCCCGACAGGCTCGGGCAAGATGATGAACCTTTTTGAGGTAAGCAGGGAGCTCGGAGCACGTATCACCAGCATCTTTACCCGTGATGCAAAGGGCATGCGCCCGGTTTACGGAGGCACGGATAAATTCCAGATTGACCCGCACTGGCGTGACCTTATACTTTTTTATGAGTATTTCCATGGCGATAACGGTGCCGGGCTCGGAGCCAGTCACCAGACCGGATGGAGTGGCGTGGTGGCTAAGATAATCCAGATCTTTGGCTTCATTGACCCGAAAGAACTGCTCGAAGGCGGAGTAAGCAAAAGCTTCCTTAAAGGCACAGAATTCACCGGGAAGGATAAAAATTAAGTTTAACCCGCACGTGAAATCTCCAGATGATAGGGTAGTTAAGCTATTGCTTTGTATGATTTAGTTAGTTTTACTTTAGGATAAATAAAAGTAACCGAAATGCAATTTCTACTAATAGCCTACGACGGAACAGATGATGATGCTTCTGCAAGACGGATGAATGTCAGGCAGGAACACCTCGACAAGGTTGCTCTCATGAAAAGAAGCGGAGAATTCATATCAGGGGGTGCCATTCTTGATGATTCAGGTAGTATGATCGGATCGATGGTTGTGTATGAATTCCCTGACAGGAAAACAATGGATGAGAGGCTTAAAAATGAGCCTTACATCATCAAAGGTGTATGGCAGAAGATCGAGATACGCCCCTTCAGGCTTGCAAAGATTGAGTAGTCCTTAACCCGGGAATTCCTGGGAGCCAATTCTGATCATGAAGAAGAATGAAATTCTAAAACGCTGAGTCTTCAAGTTATTCCTATTCAGTACCCAATTTCTCAATCATGGGCTGGTATCATTTGATAATCAGAATATCCCGAATTTCATGGATATTGTCGCATTAAAATTGTTGAACATATCTCTGCTGACATCCGGCAGATCTATACCTGTTGTAAGGCGATAGCCAATACCGGCATCCATCCGCATAAAACTCAGGATGTTGATTCCGACTGTAACACCGGGCTCGATCACAAAATAACTGTCCCATATATAACTGTTGCCGAAAAGGTCATCATGATGCGTGTTGTACCAGTCCTTCGGTCCCCAGGTGCTGTATGCAGCACCTCCTCCGCCAATAAGCAGAGGGAATGCAATACTTACCAGTTTAGTGGGATTCAGCCGGTATTCAAGCTTCAATCCGCCATACCCACCGTAAAGGTACACGTCAGCGGTATCATTTATGCCGCTGAAACTGAGGTTTTGCGAAGGGATGATCCAATATCCGGCACCTCCAATGGAATATGAATGGTTAATGATTATCCCTCCGCTCATTCCACCCAGGAACCCATTCCTGCCGTCAAATTTCGACCATGCAAAATCTGCAGAGAGCCACCATCCCATTTGTCCGATATTGCTGAACAGTGATTTGATCTTTTCATCCTCAACATAAGCCTGTTCCGATGTAACCTGAGACTGAGACCGGACGGCAACACATGTAAGTACCATGAGGAGGAGAAGAATCCTTTTTTTCATACTATTTCGTTTGATTTCTAGAGCTCTTAAGATCATCAGTGAGAATGTAAGAATGCTTTTAATATTTGTAAAGTTAAAAAATAGTTCAGATAGATCAATCTGCACCCCAGGCGGAAACCTGAAGCCAAAATCTTAAAAAAATACAAATACCTGAGACCCTCCTGAAAGTATACGGAAAGTATATCTTGGTCAATTGTTAAGATAAAACAGGATACGATATCCAAAGCTGTCGGAAATAGTAAAATTGCCTGATTTTACCTGTCTCGTCGATTATGATTTATGCGATGAACCGCATGCTAAAATCGCGTTTGAATATAAAAAAAACTAATTTAGAACGTTGAAAAGTCTGAATGAAAGCAGACATCATTCAGAACTCAACTTGTCTTAACCTTAATTGAATGAAAATGAAGAATGAAAGAACTGCACAGGCATTGATGTTGTCTTCCCTGGCTCTTACTATGGGATGTACACAGCAGCAGAAAGATCCTTCCGGATCTGCAGCTAAGATTCCTTTCAAGGGAGTTATTAACCTTGACGTCCGTGATTCCGAAGCCGATTGGACACCATTCCTGCCAAAAAAGGCCCCTGAAGGAGCTCCGAACATTCTGTTTGTCCTGTATGATGATACAGGCCTTGCAGCATGGTCGCCCTACGGAGGCGCCATCAACATGCCTACCCTTGACAGGCTTGCTGCCAATGGGCTGATGTATACACAGTGGCATACTACAGCACTTTCATCTCCGACACGATCAACGCTCCTGACAGGCAGGAATCACCATCTGAACGGAATGGCTGCAATAACTGAGGGAGCAAACGGATTTCCCGGTGCGAGCGGATATCTTCCTGAAGAATGTGCAACCATAGGTCAGATCCTTCAGGATAATGGCTGGAGTACATTCTGGCTGGGTAAAAACCATAATGTTCCCGAGCAGGATGTTGCCTCCGGTGCAAGCAGAAAGTACTGGCCTCTTCAGCAGGGGTTTGACAGGTTCTACGGTTTCCTGGGCGGAGAGACCAACCAGTGGTACCCTGACCTTGTGGAAGATAACCGTTTCATCGAGGCGCCATACGGGCCTGAAGATGGATATCACCTTTCAAAGGACCTCGCTGACCAGGCCATAAAGATGATAAGGGACCAGAAAGCCACCAACCCGTCAAGACCATGGTATATGTGGTATTGCCCCGGTGCCAACCACGCTCCGCATCATGCACCGCAGGAGTACATTGATAAGTATAAAGGCAAATTTGATGGTGGCTATGAGGCCTACCGCGAATGGGTGCTTGCCCGGATGATAGAAAAGGGTGTGATGCCTGAGGGGACAAAACTTACACCACTGAATCCGATGCCCGAGGATGTAGCAAACCCTGCTGACTATGTACGCCCATGGGAAACACTGAATGACGATGAAAAGAGGCTCTTCTCACGTCTTGCAGAGGTTTATGCCGGTTTTTCAGAGTATACAGATGTTCAGATAGGAAGGGTCATAGACTATCTGGAACAGACAGGACAGCTGGAAAATACGGTGGTTATCTACGCCGCCGATAACGGCGCCTCAGGAGAAGGTACACCTAACGGTTCTGTCAATGAAAACAAATTCTTTAACGGCTACCCCGATGACCTTGCTGAAAATCTCAAATATCTCGATGAAATGGGTGGCCCTGATACTTATGAGCACTTCCCCACCGGATGGGCAGCAGCATTTTCAACACCGTTCCAGATGTTCAAGCGTTATGCTAATCTGGCAGGAGGCACATGCGATCCGCTTGTGATCTCATGGCCAAAAGGGATAAAGGCTCGTGGTGAGATCAGAAATCAATATCACCATTCAACTGATATTGTGCCGACAATTCTTGAAATTTGCGGCCTTGAAATGCCTGCGGTATATCGCGGAATTGAGCAATATCCGTTATCCGGTGTATCAATGAAATATACTTTTGATGCTACACCAGATGCACCCACACAAAAGAAGGTGCAGTATTATGCCATGCTTGGAACAAGGGCAGTATGGGAAGAGGGATGGAAGGCAGTTGCGGTTCACTCACCAATAAGCGGGAGGGGCAAATTTGATCAGGATCAGTGGCATCTTTATAATGTAAATGAAGACAGATCAGAATCAACTGACCTTTCAGAAGAGAATCCTGAAAAACTGAAACATCTTATTGATCTGTGGTTCTCGGAAGCTGAGAAAAACAACGTCCTTCCAATCGATGACAGAAGCGCTCTAGAGCAGCTGAATATCGAGCGCCCAACTTCAGAGCCTGCAAAGGAGAGATATATATATTATCCTGAGACTGCTCCCGTTCCTGAAGGAGTGGCAGTGAATATCCGGAACAGGTCATACAAGATTCTTGCAGGCGTTGATATAACTGGCCCAGACTTCTCAGGTGTGATCTTTGCCCATGGATCCAGGTTTGGAGGACACACACTGTTCATAAAGGACAAAAAGTTATACTATGCATACAATTTCCTCGGGATTACAGAGCAGAAACTGGTTTCAGGCATGCTAACACCCGGGAAACATACGTTTGGTGTTGAGTTTATCAGGGAAAAGGGAGGAGAACACCATGAATCAATCGGGCAGGCCAAACTATACATTGATGACAAAATGGTAGCAGAAGGCCCATGGAAAACTCAGCCCGGGAAATTCACCCTTTCAGGTGACGGATTATGTGTAGGCTATGACAGCGGCGATGCCGTCAGCCGGGAATATAAGACACCCGGGACTTTCAGGGGAGGTGAGATACAGTTCGTTGGTGTAACTGTTGAAAAAGCCGCATATGTTGACCTCCAACAGGAAGCTCAACGCGCTATGATGAGGAACTGACATAACTGAATTAAGATCAGACCATTGATGCCAGCCAATATATAAGCTGACTATTTCTTCAAATGCAGAGTCTGCTTAAAATATCTTTAGAGTATTCAAAGACTTTTATTCTTAAATTTACATAATTGGGTGCCGTAAAAAATCAGATATAACAGTCCATGATGACGATAAAGTAATGAAATTACAAGAGATCAATATTGAAACCGAAATAAAGAAAATCCGGCGGAATAAGAGGTAACTCCCAAAACCGACGGACAAGACTAAAACAAATATTTTCAGACCATTAAACCTCAAGCTTATGAGAAAAAATCTTTTCTTCTGGTTCACAGTTGTTCCGCTGATGCTGATCATTGTAGATATTTACGGACAGAAACTGAAATCTGCCAGTAAGCAGGCTGACAAACTTCACACCAAACCTAATATCATTGTTATAATGCCTGATGACGTGGGTTACTGGAATGTGGGAGCCTACAGCCGCGGAATGATGGCACCTACGCCCAACATTGACCGAATCGCCAGTGAGGGTATGCTTTTCACCGATCATTATTCACAACCCAGTTCAACCCCTAGCAGGGCAATGATGATCACAGGGCAGCTCCCGATAAGAACCGGACTGACAACTGTAGGACAGGCAGGTTCTCCGATCGGTATCAGTGAGAAGGATCCGACGCTTGCCGAGTTGCTTAAGACAGCAGGGTATAAAACAGGACAGTTTGGGAAGAACCATATCGGTGACAGGAATGAACATCTCCCGACAGTCCACGGATTTGATGAATTCTACGGTAACCTCTACCATCTGAATACCGAGGAAGAACCATATCTTGAGATGTGGCCAACTGATCCGGAGTTCAACAAGCGATACAAGCCCCGCGGAGTGCTTGACTGTGTTGCCACGACAGTTGATGATCCTACCGTTGACTCGAGGTTTGGAAAAGTGGGGAAGCAAAAGATAACCGACACCGGTCCGCTTGACCCAAAAAGAATGGAGACAGTGGATGAGGAGTTCCTTGCCCGAACAATGACTTTCATTGAAAAGAGTGTAAAGGAGGGCAAGCCATTTTTTACCTGGTTCTGTCCTTCGAGGATGCATATTTACACACATCTCAAGCCTGAAAGCAAAAACCTGGCTACACCTTATTCCTCTGAGTTTGACATTTACGGTAGTGGCATGATGGAACTTGACGCCATGGTCGGGCAGATACTTAAGAAACTCGAAGATCTGGGTATCGCTGAAAATACCATAGTGGTCTTTACCACTGACAACGGAGCAATGGCAGACTGGTTCCCTGATGGAGGGACAACACCGTTCAGGGGCGAGAAAGCCACCACATGGGAAGGAGGCGTGAGAGTGCCTATGCTTGTCAGGTGGCCTGCCAGGATAAAAGCCGGGAAGGTGTCAAACGGGATACAGGACCATACCGATATCTTTACAACACTCGCAGCTGCGGCAGGTATCGAGAACGTTCATGAAACACTTAAAGCCTCACATAAAGTGTACATAGACGGAATCAATAATCTTGCTCACTGGACAGGAGATGCCCCATCGGCAAGGAATTTTGAGATATACTACAATGAGAGTGAACTGACAGCTGTCAGGATAGGCAACTGGAAATCTCATATGGCAACAAGAGATGGGTTCTTCGATTTCAATGAACCGAGTGCTCTTCTTATAAATCTCAGGCAGGATCCGTTTGAAAAACATACCGACTGGAAAAGCAGGGAGGTGGCCATGAGGCTTGGGATAGCATGGGGAGGACAGGTCACTGATCTTCTTAATGAACACCTTAGCACTCTGACGGAATTTCCACCCAGACAGAAGGGAGGAAGCCTGACGGTAAGAATTGATAACTGATCAGAATCCGAATACAGTATAAATTCAGTATTACTTTGGATCTTTCTCCTTCTCCGAACCTCTCCCGGAGAAGGAGAAGAGCCCGTATTTTTCCCTGACAAGCCAAATTTTAAATAGCTTTGCTCTGAGAATTATTCCAGATGGCCAGTTTTTTCAGCAAACCTTACAGGGAAACCGATAAAGGAAAAGGCAAACTCCTGTATTTGATGGCATTCGGTTTCTTTATCTTCCTTTTTCTCTTTCTCTTCAAGCCATTCGGGCTTTCACAGCTTGAGAAAATAAAGCAGTTATATGTTACCCTCGGGTTTGGTCTGATAACATTCGTTGTACTGGTGGTAATTAAGTATTTAATCGATCCTTTGATAATAGGAAAGAATTGGACAATTGGAAAAAACATCCTCAGGGATATTCTGATTGCATCAAGTATTGGAGCTGCAAACTACTTCTATATGTCTGTCATCTTTGATATAAAGTTTAACCTGATATACCTTCTTTATGCAATATGGACCGCAATACTTGTCGGCAGCATTCCGGTCACAGCCGGCTACTTCATTAATTATAACAGGATGTATCGGAACGCTCTGAAGGAGGCTGCAATTGGCGACGAGATAATCAGCTGGGAAGAGGAGGTAACAATTACTGCAGGGTATTCAAAAAATGATTTCAGGACTAACCCAAGGCATATTATCTACCTCACTTCCAATGACAACTATGTCACTATTGTTACAAATAAGGATAACTTACTGAAAAGGACCACGATAAGAGGAACTTTGAAATCTGCAGAGGAGGATTTGAGAAAAAACAGCCGTTTTTTGAGATGCCATAAATGCTATATTGTTAACCTCGATTTCGTCGAGAAAGTTTTAGGCAATAACCAGAATATGAAGATCAGACTGGCCACTTCCGGAACCGAAATTCCTGTAGCCCGCTCAAAGGCTGCAGAAGTCGCAAAACGATTCGGGAAGAAGTAATCACACCTTTTACCCCAAAAATCAGCATTTCATCCCGGGCAATTATCATTTTACCACTTACTCTCACAGGTGGCCACATTAGCCTTGCACTCTCTTTTCAGGCATAATAGATTTGCTGAAAAAAGAGCCAATGGCAGATTCATTCATACTGGGTTTAAGCAGCGGGACGGCATGTCTTGTCACATGCGGAATGATAATGTTCCCCTACCTGATGGCAGGCACTGCAGGTACCAGGAGAATCGCTATTGACCTCTCGGCATTTCTTCTTACAAGGCTTCTTGTATACTTAATGCTGGCCACTGTCGCATGGTATTTTGGACAGGCTATATTCAGTTCTGCGATAGTTCACACCTATCTTCCGGGTATCCTCTTCGTGGTATTTGCAGCGTTACTTATATGGTACGGCATCGGGAAAAACCGGAAAAAGGCCTGCCCGGCTAAAATAGTAAGGACGGTGGATAACAACAGGCTGGTGCCTGTTTTTCTCGGCATTGTGAACAGCATCGGATTCTGTCCGGCCCTCCTTATCATTATCACCAAAGGAGCGACTGAGGGTACCCTTGTTCAGAGCTACCTTGCGTTTCTCGCCTTTTTTGCCGGGTCATCACTCTGGTTCCTGCCACTTCCCTTTGCAGGGAAAATACGGAAAAGAGAGGTTATAGGTACCATCGGGATTTTTGCTACCGCGATTGCCGGGACAATTTTCATGATAAAAGGTATAACACTTATAGTTGGAGGAATAATAAATGTATAAAGATCAAACAATCAGCACACCAGGAAAACCCTTAGGCAAGGCACTTCTTTACACTCTTCCGATGTTCCTGATAACGTTCATGTTTCTGACAGGAGGAAGACCTGATTTTACAGACACTACTCAGACTGTTGCCCTTTTAACCACGTTTATGGGAATGAATCTGCTCTATTTCCTTATGCACTTCACAGGGAAGACTGACAGGTACAGGGCAGTGATCTTCATCATTTTTGCCCTGTCACTCTCTTTTACACTTATAAAGAACATGGTCGAAATAAGGAATTCAATGTCATTCTCCCAGGCTGATATCGTTGAATGCAAAATACCATTCTGCCACCTGGTTATTCCGATGATGATCATACCTGCGGCTTTTACAAAATCAATTATTTTCCCCGGAACCATAATAGGAGGATTTGCAGATATTTCATCCATGGTTGTTCTATGGCTGATTGCCACGCTGGTGCTTGGCAGGGGATTCTGCAGCTGGGGATGTTTCTACGGCGGGTGGGATGACGGGTTTTCCAGATTCAGAAAGAGGCCCGCTCTCAGAAAAATCAGCGATTCGTGGAAATGGATGCCATTCGCTGTATTGCTAATGGTGGCCCTGACAGCAGCTCTTACACTGATACCAACCTACTGCGACTGGATGTGCCCGTTCAAAGCCGTTACAGAATTTGAGCAGGTAACAAACCTGGAATCGGGGGTAAAAGCCGGAGTGTTTATTTCCCTTTTCGGAGGGCTTGTGGTGGCACTTCCCGTGATGTCAAGGAAAAGAACTCAATGCAGTTTTTTATGCCCTCTCGGAGCTGTGAATACCGTATCAAATAAGGTTACACCTTTTACGATAAAGATAGATAAAACCGCCTGCAACGAATGTTATAAATGTGTCGAGGTCTGTCCGTTGTTTGCCCTTACTCCGGACGATGTGAAAAGAGGTAAAGCTTCAGTCTTCTGCAGCAAGTGTGGTAAATGCGTGGATGCCTGTACAAAGAAGGCGATACATTTTGGAATAAAGGGAGTCCCTGCTGGTACAATGAAGGGTTTCTCAAGGAACCTGTTCCTCTTCGTCTCATTTCTCTTCATCGCGGTTTTCTCCTCAGGATCAATAATGTTTACAGTAAGATCTCTTCTTAATCTCATATTTTAATGTAGCAACTATGAAAAGAATTGGAAAAATAGCAGGCATTACCTGGGCTTTTGCAGGTCTGATCCTGATAATCATACTTTTCCCTGGATTGAACGGTTTCTCCAGGGCACTGGCAAAGATGCCATTCATGAAGATCAACCCTAACTATACAGGCGGTGAGATAGCCTTCAGTGACTCTCTCCCGGGATATAAATTTGAAATACGAAAACCGGTCTTTGATGGCCTCTGGAAGGAACGTACACATGGTTTTGTCCAGCTTGACTGGAGAGGAGATTTCCCGGAGAAAATATCAGATACGATTGATTTTGACCGCGATGGCTGTAATGATTTTAGGGTTACAATAGATACCAAAACGCCCGAAACTGATATTGAACCCCTTCACAATAAGGTTGGATCACTGAATGTTTCAACATCAACATCGTATGGATGGACTTTACGGGTGAATATCTCAAAATAGCTTTGAGGGCTGTGTGAATGTTCCGGTTTCCTTCCGTTAAAACTTCAGAAAACGGGAAGAAGGCCTGCCTCCGGCTCTGAAGCCTTACTAACAATTAAATTTCCATAAGATAGGTGCATAACCTCTGATGCGTGAACAGTTTGGACAAAAAATGACAGTAATCGGCAGAATTTGATTGTTTTTGGATAATTTGGTGGTCCGGATTAATTAGCTATGAGCAGAGGATTTGTCAAAGAAGATGACCAGGAGGAAGTGCCGATAGTACCACAAAGGGCATTTTTACCGGAGGGTGTAACAAATTTTGTTACCCGGACCGGTATGGACCAGCTCTTGGCCGAAAAACAGATGCTGATTGATGAAAAAGAAAACCTGAGCAGCACCAGTGAAAACGAGAAACGAATTGCCCTGAACTATATCAATGCGAAATTACAGTTGCTGAACAGAAGGATAGCGGAAGCAAGGGTCGTTGATCTGAAGGAGCAACCACTGAATGAAGTCACATTCGGCGCAACAGTAACACTTAAAAACAAATCATCCGGTATCGTACAAGTTTTTCAGATTGTTGGAGTTGATGAGGCTGACATTGCAAAAGGCAAGATCTCATTCTTGTCTCCTTTGGCAAAAACACTGATAAATAAAAAAGTGGGAGACAGATTTACCTTAAAGCGCGACAGGGAGGATGTTTTATATGAAATTATGAATGTGGCCTGCAAATGATCCTGCAACCCATCAGAAAAGGCACACTTCAGTCGTAATTCAGGAATGGATACCGATAGATGTTGTAACCAATTGATTTCCCTTTTTATGCGATCAGGATTTTATAATCCTTTTCTTAAACAGCTGGATAGAAGCTGAGGTCATTAAAACACCAATACATATTAATACAAGGATTTTCGGAAGTATCTCCTCCAAAGGCAATGCTCTCCAGAACAGGTCATAAAACCCCTGAATTCCCCAGTAATTTACACTTAAGAGAGCCATCTTCTGCAGTATCGGAGGCATTATAAACAGAGGAATCATACTGCCTCCAATAGCTGACATGACAAGAATAATGATTGTACTCAGATTATGAGCCTGCTGGCGTGTCTTTGCAACAGAGGCCAGAAAGATTCCAAGACTTGAAACAGCAAAAGATGTAGCCACTATCAGCATGATTAATCCTGCAATACTGACGCTCATATCCATTTTTAATATGATCCAGGCAAAAAGAAACATGACAGTCAGCTGAAGTATTGAGATGAAGAAAGCGAACAGCATCTTACTGTAGAGTATTGTGCTGCCCTTCAGGGGTGAATAGAGCAATCTGTTTATCGTTCCGTTCTCCTTTTCCTCCAATATGCTTGTTCCGACAGCGGCAACGCTGAAAAGAAGCATCATAATGGCAGTGCCTGCAACAGCCTGTATCAGGCCCAGCTTCGTATCATTTTTCTCTCCGACGACAGAAGTATAGGTGATGGATAATTTATTATCCTCCTTCATTGTCGTTTTGACAATATTATCAGTGATAGCCGGGTTGATAGCCGGGAACAGGCCCTGAAGATATTTCTCAATGCTTTTTTTTACAATTATTTCACCTGTTGAAGACATCAGGGTGCTGATCAGGTTATGCTGAAGAATACCAATTTCCATCTCGCGTGACCTGTCATAGACCAGTTCAACCGGTGTTGAATTTCCGTTTTCAACTGAATCCTGGAAACCTTTGTAAATGATCAGGGCACCTGCGTATTCTCCTTTGATTACTAATTCCTTAGATATAATGGGATCTGAAACAGTGGTAATTATATCTTCAAGTGAATCAAGCTCATGAATAATTTCCTTTGAAGATTTAGTGCCATCAAGATCACAAACCAGCAGTTTGACAGGTTCGGAACGGCCATCGTAGGCCCCGATGCTTCCATATGCAAAGGCAAAAAGAGTTATCAGAAGGACCGGAAGAAGAAATGTGAGAATTACAGAACGGTGATCATGAAGAAACAGAATCAGGTCTTTTTTAAATAGCTTGAACATAATTTAATCTCTTAACTCTTTTCCTGTTAATTTTAAATAGACCGATTCCAGATTGGTGCCCTGGGTATATATTCTTTCAATAACACCACCTGAGTTTTGTATCTGGTTTAAGATGATCGGGGTATCATGTCCAATATTGCCACACTCAACTTTCAAGGTGCCTGTAGTGGAATCAAACATGAATAACGGATTTTCTGACGTAATTCTGGCTATTGTTTCATTATCGGCATCAGCAAGCTTAATTGTTAATTGATCAGTGACATTGCTGATCTGCCTTAACTCTTTCAGTGTCCCCTGGGCAACAATTTGTCCGGCATCGATTATTGCAATTTTGTCACAAAATCGTTCAGCCTCTTCCATGTAGTGAGTGGTATAGATAATTGTCATTCCTTCATTATTCAATCTCTCTATGACCTCAAAAATGTGATTTCTGTTTTGAGGGTCAACACCTACTGTTGGTTCATCCAAGACCAGGATCCTCGGATTATGCAGTAATGAGCAGGCGATATTGATCCTGCGTTTCATTCCCCCAGAAAAGGTTTTAATTCTGTCATTTTTCCTGTAAGCCAAATCAACAATCTCCAGGGTTTTTTGGACACTTATTTTAAGCTCAGGTTTTGGAATATCATATAATCCGCCCCAGAACATCAGGTTTTCATAGGCTGAAAGCTCCTCGTACAAAGCAATTTCCTGGGGAACAACCCCCATGATCAGCTTAATTGTCTCACCATCATTCTTAATATTTACACCGTCAATTATAACATCGCCTGTATCAGGTTTGACCAGGGTGTTTAATATGTTTACAATTGTTGATTTACCGGCACCGTTTGGCCCCAGAATGCCATATATCTCACCTTTTTCAATATTGAAACTTACATTTTTCAAAGCATCAATATTGCCATAGGATTTCGAAACAGACCTTACGGTTATCATCTAAAATTATGATGTTTCAATGCTTTGTCAGCAGCAAGTTTACCCGTCAGGATCGACATTGGCACACCGGCAGGACTGTATGCCCACTGACCTGCCTGGTAGATTGAAGGTATTGGTGTCACTACGGAACGATCCGAGAGCTGAATCTTGTTGATAACCGGCATCGATTTTTGGAATGCCCATCCCGTAATGGCTCCTTCAGAGGTTCCAACCCTGTTTTCAATGCTCACGGGTGAAAATGAAAAGCGAGTAATGATTTTATCTTTTAACATCGGGTAGACAGAGCCTGAAATTACATTCAAAACCCGATCCTCCAGTTCCGCAATAAACTCATCTATCCAGCCCGCCTCCTGAATTTTTTTAAACAAATCATATTCAGCAAATAAACTGATAATGATTCCTGTCTTACCGGGAGGGACCATCTCAGGATCTTTAAGTCCGGGTATAGAGATTTCATAAGTATTTAATCCGGTAAATTTGTCAAGCCAGGTCAGAATCTGCTTTTTTTCAGTTTTATCAAAATTGTCAAGCAGGTACCTGAGATCCTCCCTGTGAGTGCTCCCTAAGCCGAGTTTTGAAGGCGTATAAAAGAAATGCCCGTTTGCAATTTTACCGAAACTTTCAAGCGGTTCATCCACTCCCAGGAACAGAGAAAAGACAGAATCGCCACCTCGGTTTTCACGGTATAACCTTCCCTTTTCTTCAATTTTTGTTTTTATTTCCGGGGACAACCCGTCTGTATCAGTAATCTTATAAAGTGTTTTCAGATCGGCGGCCCAGATGAGATTATCATATTTATAGGTGATATGATTCTGGTCTCTTAAAACGCACTTATCAGCCAATACTTCGATAATCTTTGTCTCTGTCTTTATTTCGCCCCCGCTCTCTGTCACTTTGTTTTTCAGTGCATCAGGCAGCTTTATCACTCCGCCTTTCGGATAGAAATAATCGAGGTACAGGGAAAAATAGCTTAAGGCAAAAAAAGTAGGCGTGTTTTTGAAGAAATGCTGTGCAATAATGTCTCGCAGTGAAGCATTCTTCACAAAAGTCTTTAAATAATCCTCAACCGGCATGCCCATACTGTTTATCTTGCCAATGGTAAAAATAAATCTGGGCAGCCAGGGCAAAAGCTTTTTGAAAACGAAAGCTCTATCACGCTTTAAATCTTTAAACACAGGATTCTCAATGCCATAGAGCACATCCATATGTTTCATTATCTTCCGAATGACCTTTAAAACCTTATCAATCTCTCCTTCGCATCCCGGGTAAAATTTTGTCAATAGTTCCCTGTACTTTAACAAACCTGAGATATCTTCTATATTTATTATTTCGTTTTCTATTCCCAGCGAAACCTTGCTTTTGACAACATCGAGCTCTATACCCATGTCCTTCAACATAGGGAAAATAATACCTGCATTTTCAAGGGCTCTTACTCCTGCATCAAACTGAAAACCGTCACGTATAAATGAACTGACAAGGCCTCCGCACTCTTTGTTTTTTTCAATGAGCAATACTTTTTGTCCTGCCCGTGAGAGATAAGCGGCCGAAGTCAATCCGGCAATCCCCCCTCCTACAACGATTGTTTCGTATTTGCTTTCAGACATCTTCTTGCGGTTCTGGAATTTCAATTCATTAATTCCACATCTGCATTTATTATTTTGCCCCTTTTAGTCCGCCCAGGTCCAGGCTCTTTTCCCAAAGTTCGTAAGCGACTTCCCTGTCAAGAGCCGGTGGTGCAGGTTCCTCCTCGGTTGTTAAATTAAAGAATTTTCCACTTACAGATTCCATCTCTTTTGATACACCAAGATAGTACAATGCTTCTGCAGATATTTCAGGCGATTTTAAAGTTTTATCGATAAAATTCCTCTTAAACCAGAGGTATCCTGGCCCATTCTCCTGTCCTGTATCGGTTTTTACGGCTCCCGGATGCATAGCATTTATAGTTATCCCCGTGTCTTTGAACTGTTCATTGAAAACGATCATTGATAAAAGCTGGGCCATTTTCGCAGAACCGTAACTTTTCAAACCTGAATACCTGCGCTTTTCCCAGTTCAAATCATCGGTTCTCAATCCCCATGCAGCAAAACGGTGACCCTCGGAATTAACCATGATAATTCTGCCCCTGCCCTGGGTTTTGAGCTTACCCGTTAACATGTAATTGATAATAAAGGAAGAAAGGTATTGAACAACAAAAACCCTTTCAAGCCCGTCGGAAGTTAATTCTCGCTTTGTAAGGTAAACCCCTGCATTGTGTATCATTACTTCAATCGGAGTATCAAGCTTCAGAAGATCGTCTGCCACCCGATGAATATCATGCAAATTGCTCAGGTCAGCTATTTTAAAGTTGCATTCAACGCCAAAATCATTTCTGATCTCTTTACTTAAAGCTTCAGATTTTTGCAGGTTGCGGTTTATACACAGGAGGTTCGCTCCATGAGATGCATACTTCCGGGCTGCATGATATCCAATGCCTGACGTAGCCCCGGTAATTACAACAAGCTTATTGTCAAAATCTTCAGGACATATTTTGGGATCTAACCTGTTGTTCCTTATCATGGCAACTATGTTAGACCATTGATATTCTTTAAAGTATTTAGCAAACTTCTTATTCTTCATATAAACCAGGAACCTGACTTACTTCTATAAATTTCAAATAATTACATAACTTGCCTTAAGCTTTTAGAAATACATACCAGCTGAAAATATATAATCCATGTTACGTAGCGGAACTGGCTCCGCTCCGGTGGCATTAGGCATTGCCAATGTGTTCCAACCCACTGTCATCCGCCATTCAATGAAAAAGTCCTTCCTGAGAAGTTTAAAATCCGTACCAACTCCGTATACGAAAGAATAATCGAAGATATCAAGTCCTTCCATATCACCTGATTCTTCTACTATTATGGGAGGCCCGCCCGTTTCAATTGTACTTGTAATATCATAATCTCCATTCATTAATAATGATAGTGCGATCCCGGTGCTGCCATAAATCCCAAAGCTCTTAATATTGACAAATTTGTATTTTACTATAATTGGCATCTCGAAATAGTTCAGATTATAATCGGAGACAGTATTTACTTTAACAGTTCCGGGAATCGTAACATCCTGCCTCGACCCTTTCATAGTATATGAGAATTCCTGTTGAATACCTACTGATTCAGTTATTGGGAAATATAGCAATATGCCTCCTGAAAAGCCATTCCTGTTACCTGTTTCAACTTCATACGTGTTATCCGCAGGAGAAATGCCATATTGAGTGGCGAGACTATAGCCGGCTTTCAAACCGAAACGCACTCCTGTCTGACCATTCACAGATCCAAGAAACATGGATAATAATAGAACTGTTACATAAACATGTTTTTTCATATTGCTCTTGTTTATAAAGTTATGTTGATGAAACAACATTCCAAAGGTATAAGTTCAACCAAATTTTTTAATCATAAACCTTCTGTAGGCTTTTCCAAACCTTGGAATATTGTCAAATATGTCACCCCAAAGATCATAATAATCTCTTTGCTCTGTAATTTTTCCCTCTTCATTCAGGGTCAGACGGCTTGATCCATATAAAATGGAACTTGGATATTTTTTAAAACTGAGAGTCATTTCCCACTCCATAAGAACAATGTTCCCCTCCATTACGGCATTGACAATCCTCATTTTCAAATCTTTGGATCGTCTGGTAAGACGTTCCGTCATTGCTGTAAATTTTTCTATCCCACGGATTTCCTGAATAGAATCCCTGAATAAAATATTATCATCGTAGTAGGGAAGAATGTGTGACCAGTCGGGCTTACCTTCAGTGTTGTAGGTTTTGCTCCATAACTCCAGTATTAAATCCTTTGTCAGCATAGCATTTCAGGTTAAATTCTTCGGCACTTAATATAACTCAGGTCTTGTTGAAGAATTCTCCAAAAGTAATGAATTTATAAGAAGACCCTGATTTTTCAGGGTAAAGGAACTTGTTAAATTACTTTCTGGCTGAGAATCCAATCATACCATAAGTTCATTCCTTCGCTAGTCTTGGCCGAGACTGAAATAAACTCTAGATCAGGATTGACTGAACGGGCATGTTTCATGGCCTCTTCGATTCTGAAATCCACATAAGGAAGAAGGTCTGATTTATTAATGATACACAGATGTGAAGTCTGAAACATATATGGATATTTCAGCGGCTTGTCTTCACCTTCCGTAACACTCATAACAACCACACGTCTGTTTTCACCCAGGTCGAACATGGCCGGACAAACAAGGTTCCCAACATTTTCAATGAAAAGAAGAGAATTAGTTTCTATTTCCAGTTTTTTAAGTGCAGACTCAACCATGTGTGCATCAAGGTGGCATCCTGAACCGGTGTTTATCTGGATGGCAGGAGCCCCCGCTCTTTCTATCCTTTCAGCATCCAGGAGCGTCTGCTGGTCTCCTTCAATTACATATATTTTGGCAGTTCGGGTTAAATGGCCGATTGTCTTCTCCAGAATAGTTGTCTTTCCCGATCCGGGGGAGCTTACCATGTTAAGACACAGGACCTTTCTTCCTTCAAAAAACCTGCGGTTCATCGCTGCAGTAATGTTATTCCCTGCAAGTATGTCAACATTGAGGTTGATTAATTTATGAGGGTGTTCATGAGAATGTGTGTGTCCGTGATCATGTTTGTGATCATGATCCTGTATCTGGTCACTTTTATGGTCGGTGGAATGATGCGGGTCATGGATATTAAATCCTTCACCCTCTCCGCATCCGCATTTTTCACACATATCTTTTAAGCTTAAGTTTTAAGGTCACGTTTCTATTAATCTTCAATCAGCATTGATACAACCCTGAATTCATTTCCTCCCGTTATTTCAGAGGGGAAAGCGCCACATTGCGGACAGGTATCCATCCTGAAATTCATCTCAAAATCAGATTTACAATTAAGGCAGTTCCCCCTGGCTTTAATCTTCACAATATTCAGTGAGCTCTTTTCAAGCATAGTTCCTTCCGTAAGTATCCTCAGTGCAGATTCAAAAGGTTCTGCTTCAATTCCGCTGATATTACCAACTTCAATAGTAATTTCACTTATCGCACTGGCATGGTTTAACCCTGCCTCTTTCTCTACAAGCTTAATTACTTCAGCAGCAAGTGATAATTCATGCATGGCAGATGATTTAACAAATTCGTGGCAGCTGGTCTCCCGATAAAGAATCGATATATCTTCTGCCGCCTGTTGCAGTCCTGAGAACTACTTTTCCGTGAGGATCTTTTACAACCCTGCCTATTATTGCACAATCTATTCCTAATTCATCTTCCTTCAGAATCTTCAATATATCATTCGCCTTTTTTTCAGAAGCCACCATAATCACTTTGCCCTCATTTGCCACATGAAGAGGATCGAACCCGAGTATTTCACACATTGCTTTAACACTGTCTCTGACGGGTAGCGCAGTCTCTTCGATCTCTATTCCAACCCCGGCTTTTACAGCAAGCTCATTTAAAACCGTTGCAACACCGCCTCTCGTTGGATCGCGCATGAATTTAACCTCCGATTTGTCAATGACAGCACTGATAAGGTGATTAAGAGATGCACAGTCCGATTCGACAGTAGTCTTGAAATTAAATGACTCGCGTGTATTCATAACAGCCATCCCATGGTCTCCAATCATGCCATTTATAATAATTACATCCCCCTCCTCAATATTTTCTGCTTTACTTATACTCAGTTTATCCTTCTTAATCCTTCCAATTCCTGCAGTGTTTATGAAGAGTTTGTCGCACTTTCCCTTGTTGACAACTTTTGTATCTCCGGTAACAATAAATACCCCGGCTTTTCTTGCTTCCGCCGCAAGAGATTCAGCTATCGTTTCAAGATCGGTTACCGGAAATCCTTCTTCAATGATGAACGAAACACTTAAATAAGCCGGTTCAGCACCTGTGACGGCCAGATCGTTTACAGTTCCGCATACAGCAAGCTTACCTATGTTTCCGCCAGGGAAAAAGAGTGGATCAATTACAAATGAGTCTGTTGTAAAAGCTATCTCTTCCGAATCCGATTTTAGTATAGCAGCATCGGCCTGATCATCAAGGATACTGTTAGTGAAATGCTTTAAAAACACATTTTTTATAAGGTCGTGCATCATTTTTCCTCCGCTGCCATGACCGAGCATAATTTTATTCTCTCTCTTCTTCATCAGCGGTACTTATAATATGTTGCACATGTTCCTTCGCCCGAAACCATGCATGCCCCGACAGGATCAGTCGGAGTACATTTCCTTGCAAACAGCGGGCAATCTGTAGGTTTCTTTAATCCTCTGAGGATATTTCCGCATATGCATCCCTCCGGCTCAGTTGACCCGGGAACATCACTCATGAAATGCTTTTCAGCATCATGCACAGAGTACTTTTCAACGATTTCCATTCCGCTTTTCGGTATCATGCCAAGACCCCGCCAATGGTCGTCTCTGAATTCAAATACTTCTCTCAGAGCCTTTTGCGCCATAAGGTTGCCAGCAGGATTAACAACCCTGTGATACTGTACCTCAACCTTTGGAGTTTCTGATTCAATCTGCTCTGTAAGCATCAATACTGACTGCATCATATCTGCAGGTTCAAACCCTGAAACTACAACCCCTAACTTATGCACTGAAGCCAGGTCGTTGTATATTGATATTCCTGTAATTGCGCTCACATGACCGGGAGCAATAAACCCGTCTATTTTAATACCTTCCTTAACAAGGGCTTCCATTACAGGCGGCATAATCTTATGTCCGCTCAGGACAAAAAAGTTGTTTATTTTCTCCTCATAGGATTTAATTATGGCAGCAGCTGTTGCCGGAGCAGTTGTTTCAAATCCTATCCCAAGAAAGACTATGCTCTTTTCCGGGTTTTGTCTGGCTATTTCAAGGGATTCAAGGACTGAATATACTATTCTTATATCACTGCCTGCCGCTCGCTCTTTCTCAAGTGACGTTGATGAGCCCGGGACCCTGATGAGGTCACCGTAAGTTGTAATAATTACTCCTGGAAGCCTGCTGTATGCCATTGCAGTGTCAATAAAATGCTGGCTCGAAACGCATACCGGGCATCCGGGACCTGAGACAAGGCTGATTGTGGGAGGAAGAAGTGAATTGAGTCCGAATCGGTGAATAGCCATTGTATGTCCGCCACATACCTCCATCAGGACAATCTCTTTTTTTGAAATTGATTTAAGTCTTTCTGCCAATGAGATGATCAGATCCTTATTCCTGTATTCATCGACATACTTCATAAACAGATTCAATGATGACTGTTCTGTTCAATTTCATTTAACAGGCGAAGAGTTTCAGCAGCTTCAGCTGCATCTACCTTTTCGATGGCAAATCCGGCATGCAGCATAATGAAATCACCGGGTTTGACATCATCTAAAAGCAGGAGGCTGGCAGTATACTCAACATCTTCTATTGAGACTTTTGCACTTGCTCCGTCGACGCTTATTACTTTTGCTGGAATGGCTAAACACATTTTAGTTCTCTTCTTTTTGATGCAACAGCTAACTGACCTAGTGCTATACCCCCATCGTTTGTTGGTACCAAAGCATGTGAGTAAACTTCAAAACTACTCTTCCGCAGCAGTTCAGTCGTTCCGGTTAGCAGATACTTATTCTGAAAAACACCTCCCGAAAGCACTACTTTGTTAATGCCCTCCGTTGAACGGATGGCACTGACAGTATCAAAAATAGTCAATATTATTGTGTTATGGAGTTTAGTTGCTATTGTGACTTTATCAACGTTATTAAGTATGTCAGAAATGATCTCACGAATAGTACCGTCAAACCCGATTGTCTCGCCCCGGCTAAAGCTGTAGCTTTCGGGTATGTCGTTCTGAACAAGTGATTCCAGGCGCATTGGCCCTTCAGCCTGGAAAGTAGCCACATGTACAATGTCAAGCAGAGACGCTACTGCATCAAAGAGTCTGCCTGCCCCGGATGTAAGCGGGCAATTGATTTTCCTTTCTATCATCTTTAGAATCATCTCAACTTTCTCACCTTCAATCTTGTACAACAGAGGTAAATCCAGTTTAAGAAATTCTCTGCCATATATTCTATACAACCAGGAGACAGCTATCCTCCAGGGCTCCTCTGTAGCAGAGTCGCCTCCAGGCAGAGGGATATAATTAAAATGAGTAATTCTTTTGAAATCATTCAGATCACAAATAAAGAATTCACTTCCCCATATATTCCCGTCAGTGCCGTATCCCGTCCCGTCAAAGGCAACACCAATCACTTTTTCGTCCAACCTGTGCTCTGTCATGCACGATGCAATGTGTGCATGATGATGCTGAACCATAACAATTGGAAATGTACCGAAATCAAGCCCTGTGCGGGTTGAAATATAATCTGGATGCATATCTGTCGCGAGCAGTGAGGGTTTTATCCTGAACAGTTTTATGAATTGTGCGATACTCTTCTCATAAAACAGGGTTGCCTCAACAGACTGAAGGTCTCCGATATGCTGGCTGAGAAATGCCTTTTCTCCCTTTCCGAGGCAAAAACAGTTTGTGAGTTCAGCTCCAAACGCAACTATACCATCCATATTCATGCTGGTCCTTACCGGCGCAGGAGCATACCCCCTCGACCGTCTTAAAATCCTTTCTTTCCCATCGATGATCCTGACAACAGAATCATCAGTCCTGTTAAATATTTCTCGGTTGTGAAGAACTATAGCATCGGTTATGGAAGAAAATTTAGCCGTTGCCTCTCCATTATCGATAAGTATAGGTTCATTGCTGAAGTTTCCGCTGGTAAGCACTATTGCATCTGTTTCCAGCCTTTGGAACAGCATGTAATGAAAAGGCATATATGGAAGCATAACCCCCACCAGATTAAGCCCTGAGGTGAGATTGTCGGGAAGGATGGGGCGAACAGTTCTTCTTTTTTTCCCGAGTAGAACAATTGGCCTTTTCCAGGAAAGAAGGGATTTCTCTTCGATGGTAGTTATTTCGGCATATTGCTTCAGGCTGTCAATATCCCTGAACATAACTGCAAAGGGTTTGCCGTCACGTCTTTTCAGGTAGCGTAATTTGTCTACAGCTTTTGCGTTAAAAGCATCGCAGGCAAGGTGCATTCCTCCAAGACCTTTAAGAAGCACTATTCCTCCTTTTTTGATATAACCGGAGACATGATCTAAAATATTCTTGATGTCATTACTGACGGCTTTACCATTAATGTTAAGTTCATACTGAGGTCCGCAATCGTTGCAGGCTACGGGCTGAGCATGAAACCTTCTGTCTGTAATGGTCTCGTATTCATGCCTGCAAACCGGGCACATCTCAAATGATTTCATTGTTGTCCTGGCCCTGTCATAAGGAAGGTCTTCAATTATGGTAAACCTCGGGCCACAATTGGTACAATTTACGAATGCATAATCCTTACGATTCCCCTCTCTTTCAATATCAAGGAGACATTCATCGCAGACTGCAATATCAGGACTTATTTCAGTGATCTCATCAGAGACATTGTGGCTTTCTAGAATTATAAATTCTGCAAAATATTCGGTTTCAGTATCAGTAACCGAAATATTTTCTATTAGGGCTGCTTGAGGAGCATCCTCACCAAGGGAAGTGATGAAGCTGTTTATGTTATGATCTGATCCTGTGACTTTTATCTTTACATTTTCATTTGTATTCTGTACCCATCCGGTTAGCCCGAATCTGGTGGCGATCCTGAAAACGAATGGTCTGAATCCTACCCCCTGCACAAGGCCTGTGATTAATATCTTAACTGACTTTTCGTTCAAGCTGCAAACAATACAATTGGTGATAGTAAATGTAAATGTATGTATATTTTATTTGAAGAGATGAGCAAAGAAGCAGCAAGAGCACACCAAACCTGCCAGTTGTGTAATTCTTCACTTTAGATGGAAAAGTTAAATTAAGAATATTGCCTGATTAAGCTAAATGTGGCAGGTATTAAGTCTGAATTTAGTATCTGTGCCTGTATAAAAGTAAATTCAAATGCTCTAGTATGCCCAAGAAGAAAAAGTCATTTACCGGTTTTTGCCGTTAACTCACCGAAAAAGTATTTATCAGAAATCTTTTACAATCTTTCTTTACCCTGTCGTAATTGTTGATTTGTCATAAAAGCTCAAATAAATATGAAAAAGAAAATTGTTATCATTGGAGGAGGGGTTGCAGGATTGTCAGCCGGAATATATGCAAGGCTTAATGGTTTTGATGCTGAGATCGTTGAAATGCACTCCGTCACAGGAGGACAGTGCACTGCCTGGGACAGGAAGGGATACCGGTTCGATTACTGTCTCCATTGGCTGGTTGGTACCCGTATGGGACCATTCAATGATATCTGGAGGGAGACAGGTGTACTGAACAATGATGTCAGAATTGTTGATCATGATGTCCATACAAAACTGTACGACAGTGATGGTAGGGAGTTTATTATCTATACCGATCTGAACAGGTGGGAGGAGTATCTCTGCAGTTTTGCCCCGGAAGATGCGGCAAAGATCAGGAAGATGTGCAATGAGATGAGAAAGTCAGCCTTCCTGCAGCCTTACTCAGATCCTCCAGGGTTAAGAAATCCTGTTAAATCAGTCACCTCGCTCGTCAAAATGTGGCCCATAATGCTGCTTTTCGCGAAATACGGGAAGAAGGACTGCAATTACTATTTCAGGAAACTGGGCTTCACAAATAAAACACTCCTGGGTTTCTTTGACAGCATTTACGGATCACGCGACTTCTCAGCTCTGGCGTTCATAATGATGTTTGCATGGTTCAACCAGAAGAATGCAGGGTACCTGATTGGCGGATCGCTGCCTATGGCTCAGAGGATGACGCAAAGATTCACCGGGCTTGGAGGTAATTTGACAACCAGGGCGCGGGTTAATAAGATCATTGTGGAGAATGACACTGCAAAAGGAGTTATCCTTTCCGACAACACCCGGATTGATGCCGATTATGTTATAAGTGCTGCCGATGGACATTCAACCATTTATGACATGCTTGAAGGCAAATATTTGACAAAGAAAATCTCTTATGCTTACCGGAACTGGGAGCTTTTTGCACCGCTGGTACAGGTATCGTTCGGCATCAGAAGGAAAATCGAATCGGAAAACCCGGTTCAGGCCTGGCTGGTAAAGGACCAGATGATCGGCCGTACTAAAACCATTAACGGATATTCAATTATGAATTATTATTATGATCCAACAATGGCTCCCGCAGGAAAATCAGTTCTTGTCATGCGTTATGAAACGCAGTGGGACACCTGGAAAGATATCACTCCCGATGAGTATAAGATGGAAAAAGATCAGATCCGTAGCGATGCCACTGCAATATTAGAAAAGCTCTATCCGGGGATCACAGCTGATATTGAGGTTGTCGATGTAGCCACTCCTCTTACCGACGTTAAATATACCGGAGTATGGAAAGGCGCCTATGAAGGTTTTATGCCTTCAAGCAAGAATATGATGGACAATATTAATCCATTCATACCCGGTTTGAAGAAGTTCTATATGGCCGGACAATGGCTTTTCCCCGGAGGAGGACTTCCTCCGGCAGGTCAGTCGGGAAAATGGGCTGTTCAGTATATCTGCAGGGAGGAGGGGAAAGAGTTCAGCGTGAGATAAATTCGCTATTCTAATTACCCTCTTTGGTAGATTTATTAACTACCGGACACGGTAAATAAGTCTCAGATTGAACAGTTATTTCATATCATGAGCCTCAGTAATCAAAAATCAAAGAGCTGACAGTAAGAGTCCCGAAAAACACAAACCTCTAACATTTTGGAAGTTACAATATGTAAGTTATAATTATTTAATTTTCTTCAATACAAATGCTGCAACCCGCTGTCAAAGAGTGTGAAAGTGAGTGTCAGTGCGAGAGTGAGAACCCCGAAGCTGTTGGTATTGCTGATCCGAACTGTAAAAAGGCAATATTTACTACCAATTCAAAAGGAGAGCTCTTTCTTGACATAGAAGAAAGGAAGACTGGCAGAAAACTTTCCCTGACCGGCAGTCTGAAGAGGGGAAAGATAAGGAAGCTCGACCAGGATCTGTGGGTCATGGGAAATACTCTTTTTCCCGGATTGGCCCATCCTGAACTAGTTAAGGCTATATGCTTCCCGTTTGCCCAGCATTATATTGCAGACAGCCCGGGAATATTTACAAAAGTTAAGGACATTGAGGACCTGATTGGAAAGTACAATGAATTCGCAAAATATGAGTCTTACAAAACATTTTCGGCAAGAACCATTGTAAACCAGATATTATTCGGGGTTGCCTTTATTGCTTTTGTAATAGCCCTTTTTGTGCTTATTTTCTAGTATCCCGTTGTTTTTTGCCAGTTCTTGCAGAATCCCGTTCGTTTTTTACTTATGATAAAATTCGGGTTCCTTTGGGAAAATTTTATCCCGGATCTCCATTAATTCTTCAGCTGTATCAATCTCGGGATTGATCTTTACAAGTAAGATGGGATTAAGCCCTTTATCGGGATGTTGAACCTGATTGGATTTTTGATTCAGTATCTTCTTTGATGCTCCAACAACGAGTTGCTCAGATTTATCAATAACATATCCGCTAAGTGTACCGTTATTGTTAAAGGTGAGATGATTGATAAAAATCTCTCTTCGAATTAAATATATCTCACCGTTGAAAATGTTTCCCACACTTATCCTGACAGTCACTCCGGGATGTCCGTCTTTGTCGGGGTCGGTTATTTTGGGATCGTTTGGGTCGTTCGAAAGGGGTTTCGAGGGGTCTCCTTCAATTCCAAGCAGGCTTGGACTCTCGGGTCTGTAAAGATTCCATATCCCGTCTTTCCTGTATAATTCAACTTCCTGAACCCTGGGTTTTATTGCCTGAACGGCTTCATCACTGAATACTGATTTTGCGTTTTTCCTGCTTAATTTTTGTTCTGCATGTACAAACCTGTCCGATTGCATTAACCGGCCATCATCAAGGTAGAAATCGGTGAACCCGTAGGATATTATAAGGGTCCTCATGGTTGTGCGGGTTGTGGTGTCTTCATAAGCCACAACGTCGTAGTGCGCATAATGCCCTATTATTTCATTCAACACCTTTTCCCTGTCTGAGAGGAGAGAAGTGTCAGAGATTGACTTTTCGAATACATATAATGGCGATTCCGGCCATCCTAATGGTGATGAACAGGAATTCATTATAATATGAAAAGCCCATAGTACGGGAATAAGCCATAAGTCTTTTCGTCTCATGCAGGTAATAATTGAAGTCTTAGTTAACAAAACTATCTAATTGGAAACTCAATTCCAAGTCATTATTATTTACCTTTCTTAATCTTGTTTAAGGCTCTGGTGCCAAAATACAGAACTCATAAACAAATTGATTTAAAATCAATATCTTTTGGGGTGTTTATATTATCTCAGCATTTCAGTCGCATGCTTAAAAATGAAACGGGACAAAACCCCAATGAGTACCGGTCATTGAACTAAAATGGTTGCAGCTCTGACAAAAAACAGAATTTCAAATTTTAAAAGTTGCAATCCGTTTACAATAAACTATCTTTTAATCTGTTTTGTTCATTCGTGCTGCTATCAGATCAGGCCAATGACGGAATGACCAGAAAAGAGCCTTGAAAATACCCGGTTTAATAAGAATCCGTTTATTCTTTTCAATTATTTCAACTATATATTTTGCAACCTGATTGGTAGTTAGTGTTGGCATAAATGGCGTTGACTTAGGAATTCTTTTCTCACTGCCAGGATTGTTTATCCAGTAACTGCTTTCAACTTTTCCAAATACGGCTAATGACACATTAATCCCTGATGCCAGAAGATAGCCTCTTAACCCTTCTGAAAATCCACGTAAGGCAAATCGTGCTGCTGAATAAGCCAGAGCCATCCCTTTTGGCAAGAAAGATGCATCTGAAGTGAGATTGATGATATGCCCGGTACCACGCATTTTCATTTCGGTAATAAAAGCTTTTGTAATATAAAATGCTGCCAGATAAGGTAGCGCAATCATTTCTTTCAGCTCTTCAGCAGAGGTTTCTTCGATTGTCAGCCATCGGCCTGCCCCTGCGTTGTTGATGATTATATCCGGAATGCCAACTTCCTTTTTAATTCTTTGTGCTATCGACTCAACCTGCTCACA
>JALOMO010000194.1 GCA_025455395.1 Bacteroidales bacterium | reverse complement strand
GGCTGGTCATTTTCTCGGTCACTATGGGTTTTACTAATATTTCCATATCTCAGTTTCCTTGTTTTAAAAAGTTGACTGCAAAACATCAACTGCACTCTCTGTAATCACAAGAGTTGAAGCCTTCATTATGTTGTAAGTATTTAAATCACTGATAGTTACAACTTCAACTCCCTGCAAATTTCGAGATGACAAATATATGTTATTATTTTGTTCCGGTAAAACAAAAAGCGATTTTTTATTCATTATATTGAGGTTTGCGCTCATTCCGGCCATTTTTGAGGTCTTGGGCGCTTCAAATGAAAAGTCCTCGAGAATAATGATTTTGTTCTCTTTTGCCTTATATGAAAGGGCTGATTTTCTTGCCAGCTGTTTCACCTTTTTATTCAGTTTGAAACCGTAGAATCTGGGTCTGGGGCCGAAAATACGGCCTCCTCCGCGGAACTCAGGGTTCTTGATGCTGCCGAAACGTGCTGTTCCTGTTCCCTTCTGTTTCTTGAGTTTGCGTGTACTGCCCGTGATCTCGCTGCGTTCTTTCGCCTTATGAGTAGACTAACCTTTCTTCCGGTCTCTTTACCTTCTATATTGAATACTGCTACTTCCATTACTTTGTAATTATTATGTAACCACCTTTGGGGCCTGGAACGGCACCCTTAACGAGCAAGAGGTTTGAATCAGAAAGAATCCTGACAACTTTCAGCTCTGTCTCCATCTGGCGTCCGCCTGTACGGCCTGCCATACGCATTCCGGGCATGACCCTTGACGGCCATGAGGAAGCACCCACTGATCCGGGAGCCCTCAGCCTGTCATGCTGACCGTGTGTGGTACCGCCCACGCCACCGAAGCCGTGACGCTTGATAACACCCTGGAATCCTTTTCCTTTGGTCCATCCTCTTACATCAAGGAATATATCATCGCTGAACAGGTCAACGGTGATGACATCACCTGTCTTGTATTTTCCGTCTTCAAAGCCCACAAATTCAGCTACCTTTCTCTTTGGAGCGGTGCTGGCCTTCTTGAAGTGGCCTATCTCAGCCTTGTTGCTGGCTTTCTCCTTCTTGTCGTCAAAACCGAGCTGTAATGCTGAATATCCATCTTTTTCCACGGTCTTGACCTGTGTCACAACACAAGGGCCAACCTCCAGTACCGTGCACGGGATACTTTTTCCATTCTCATCGAAAATGGATGTCATCCCTACTTTTTTTCCTATTAATCCCTGCATAATTCAGTATTTTACCGGTTTCACACTTTGATTTCAACTTCCACCCCGCTCGGCAGCTCGAGTTTCATGAGCGCGTCGATGGTTTTTGGCGTCGAGCTGTATATATCAAGCAGCCTCTTGTATGATGAGAGCTCGAACTGTTCTCTCGCCTTTTTATTAACGAATGTTGAACGGAGGACCGTGTAGATCCTTTTATGCGTGGGCAGCGGTATCGGACCGCTTACCACTGCACCCGTTGACTTCACTGTCTTGACGATCTTTTCAGCCGATTTATCGACCAGGTTATGATCGTAAGATTTAAGTTTGATGCGAATTTTCTGACTCATCTTTAAAGAATTTTTCCTTTTGTTACTTCAATAATATTCTTCGACAATTCTGCAGGCACCTCTTCAAAATGAGAGAACTCCATTGTTGAAGTCGCTCTTCCCGAGGTAAGGGTACGAAGTACAGTAACGTATCCGAAGTTTTCTGCCAGAGGTACTTTTGCTTTAATTACCCTTGCACCTGCTTTCGATTCCATACCTTCCACTTTTCCCCTGCGTCTGTTAAAGTCACCAACGACATCACCCAGGTATTCTTCAGGGGTGACCACTTCGGCTGACATAATAGGCTCGAGCAGCACCGGCTGGCACTTTGACGCCGCATGGCGGAAGGCTTGTTTGGCTGCAATCTCGAACGACAGCGCATCTGAGTCTACTGAATGGTACGAACCGTCTTTGAGGACAACTTTAAGGCTCTCAAGCGGGAAGCCGGCCAGCGGGCCGTTAACCATGGCCTCACGGAATCCTTTCTCCACTGAAGGAATGAACTCCTTGGGCACATTTCCTCCCCTGACTTCATTCACAAAGGTTAGGCCTGAAGTATCATCATCAGCAGGCATCAGCACTACGGAAATATCCGCAAACTTACCCCTGCCGCCTGTCTGTTTCTTGAAGACCTCCCTGTGTGCATATGATGAAGTGATAGCCTCTTTGTATGCAACCTGGGGTCTGCCCTGGTTACATTCAACCTTGAACTCTCTCTTCAGACGGTCAATAAGTATTTCAAGGTGCAACTCACCCATGCCATTTATCAAGGTCTGGCCACTGTCAGGGTCGGTTTTGACCCTGAAAGTAGGATCCTCCTCGGCAAGTTTGCCAAGAGCTACTCCCAGTTTGTCGATGTCAGCCTGTGTCTTTGGTTCAATGGCTATCCCTATAACCGGTTCGGGGAAAACCATTGTCTCCAGAAGTACGGGCTTGTGTATGGCACAGAGTGTATCACCTGTCTTAAGATCCTTGAATCCCACTCCGGCACAAATGTCACCGGCAGAAACACTGTCAACGGGATTCTGTTTGTTTGCATGCATCTGGAAAAGGCGGTTTATCCTCTCCCTCTTTCCGGTCCTGACATTCAGCATCGTATCGCCTGCATTGATTGTTCCTGAATAGACTCTCATGTAGACGAGACGGCCGACATATGGATCGGTAGCTATTTTAAAGGCCAGTGCTGAGAATGGTTCATCGGCCTCGGGTTTAAGTATTATCTCCTTATCGTCACGCGGATCCTTGCCTGTGACGGCACCCACATCGACCGGTGATGGCAGGAATGACACAATACCGTTAAGGAGACTCTGTACGCCCTTATTCTTGAAGGCTGCTCCGCAGAAGACCGGGACAACTACTCCCTCTACCGTCTCACGGCGCAACACAGAGTATATCTCATCAGAAGTTATGCTGGAATGATCTTCGAGGTAGCGCTCGAGTATTGAGTCATCCATTTCGGCGCAAGCCTCAACCAGTTTCATTCTCCACTCATCAGCCTCTTCAGTCATATCGGCAGGTATTGGCTGAATAGTGAAGTTTGTCATCGGGTCAACACCATCCTCGAAGATGATTGCCTTCATCTCAATAAGATCAATGATTCCCCTGAACTTCTCTTCAGAACCAATTGGTACCTGTACTGGCACCGGATGTGCTCCCAGCTTATCGATAATCTGTTGGACGACACCGTGAAAATCTGCACCGGAACGGTCCATCTTGTTCACGAAGGCAATGCGAGGGACCTTATACTTGTCAGCCTGTCTCCAGACAGTTTCTGACTGCGGCTCCACTCCACCCACAGCACAGAAAACAGCTACAGATCCATCAAGCACCCTGAGTGACCTTTCAACCTCTACGGTGAAGTCAACGTGACCCGGTGTGTCAATGAGATTAATCTTATAAAGCTGATCGTTATATTTCCAGAATGTGGTGGTAGCTGCAGATGTGATAGTGATCCCTCTCTCCTGTTCCTGAACCATCCAGTCCATTGTTGCATTGCCGTCATGTACCTCGCCGATGCGGTGGACGCGACCGGTATAATAAAGTATCCGCTCGGAAATTGTAGTTTTCCCGGCGTCAATGTGGGCCATGATGCCAATGTTCCTTGTATATCTGAGATCGTTACTCATTATATTATTGCAGTTACCCTACCGGCTACTTCAGTTAAAACCTGAAATGGGCGAATGCCTTGTTTGCCTCAGCCATACGGTGTGTATCCTCTTTCTTCTTGAAGGCTCCACCCTCCTGGTTATAGGCAGCCATTACCTCAGCGGCAAGCTTCTCAGCCATGCTGTGGCCTGTGCGTTTTCGTGCATATAGAATAAGGTTCTTCATGCTTATGCTCACCTTGCGGTCAGAACGTATCTCCAG
>JALOMO010000193.1 GCA_025455395.1 Bacteroidales bacterium | reverse complement strand
CGTGCTCCTTTCAGCACCTGATACCAACTTTGACCTGGTAAACCCTGACGGTCAGCCCTATCTCTTCATCCCCAATGCATGGGAGACAACAACCGAGAACCCGATCTACAACCTCTGGAAGGTTGAAGACCAGACTAACAGAGACAGGATACTGGGCACATACTCAGGAAAATACAACATCACTGATTTCCTTAACCTGGAGGGTAAGTTCGCATTCGAATACTCAACCGGGAAATACCAGACCTATAATCCTTATGACACCTACACCAGGGCAGGGAGTGAATCGGTCTATTCAAAAGGATCCCTCTATATAGCAGATACAGAGCTCTTCGCAAGAAACGCACAGGCTACCCTTAACTTCAACAAGAAGTTCGGTGATTTCAACACCAGGGCCAAAGCCAGCTACCTCTTCGAGAAGACAACCTACAAAAGCAACAGCGCTAACGGCAATGACTTCTCACTCGGGGGCGTTCCGTCATTTGATGCAATAGCAGGTAATACCTCGATAAGCAGTTATCAGAATGAGATCATAGCCAAGAACTATTTTGCCATCCTGTACATCGACTACAGGGATAAGTACATTTTCGACGGCATGTTCCGCTATGACGGGTCATCACTCTTCGGTTCAGAGGCACGTTGGAACCCCTACTACAGGGTGTCTGCCGCTTACAGGATATCTGAAGACATAACTATCCCCGGGATACAGGAGTTCAAAATCAGGGGTGCCTTCGGTACTGCCGGACAGAGACCGGGCTTCGCCGATCAGTATGAGGTGATGTCAATCTCCACAGGTAACGTATCAAAGAGCCAGCTCGGGAACAAGATGCTGAAACCCTCACTCTCGAAGGAGTGGGAAGTAGGTATGAATATCGACTTCCTCAACAGGTTCAGCCTCGAGGGCGTTTACTCTAACAACACAACAACTGACCAGATACTTTCAATACCCCTGGCAGTACAGTATGGCGGCTGGCCCAGCCAGGTGCAGAACGCAGGCAGCCTCAACTCGGAAGTATGGGAGGCATCACTCAATGTACAGGCGGTCAAGTCAAAAGACTTCACTTATAACTTTGGCTTTATATTCGACCGTGTAAGGACAATGATTACAGAGCTCAACGCTCCGCCATATCAAACCGGTCCTCAGGGACAGGAGGCAAACAAATGCTTCTATATCCGTGAAGGTGAGACCTTCGGTGTAATGTACGGTTACTCCTTTGTTAAGACACTTGAACAGATGGAGTCACAGCTTTCAGCAACAAACCTGACTACCACATGGTGGGATGACACAAGCATTGACTCCTATATTGTCAACAGTGACGGTTATGTCATCGTGAAGGGAACAGAAGGCACCACTTCGGAAAAACCGATCAAAAGGCTCGGCCCCGACGGCAAACTGCTCTTTGGCAAGATTGGCGATACCAACCCGAACTTCAGACTCTCAATGTCCAACAGCTTCTCATACAAGGGAATAGGCCTTTATGCACTGCTCGAATGGAAGAGCGGTGGCGACATTTATAACAAATCAGCCCAGTGGCTTACACGCGACAGCAGGCACGGCATGATGGACCAGTATGGCAAACCCGATTATCTCAAGAAAGCCATACCATATTACCAGGGATTCTATGATGTCAATACCTTCAACGATTTCTGGGTTGAAGATGCCAGTTACCTTAAGCTGAGAGAGGTATCCCTTTCATACACTGTTCCCGGAGCAGCCCTCAAAGGTTTTGTCAAAGGCTACATCAAGGGTGTCAAGGTTGCACTCATAGGAAAGAACCTCTATACTCTTACAAACTACACCGGCTATGACCCGGAAGTAGCTACTACCGACGGTACGCAGTATTATGCATATGACTTCATGGGATATCCCAACTACCGGTCATTCTCTGCTTCACTCGAATTGAAATTCTAACGAATAAACAAAAGAGACTATGAAAACAATAAGATATTTCCTGTTATTTTCAACTCTGGTGGCACTCCTCCTTACCGGTTGTGAAAGCCTGGAGGTTACTAATGAAAATGACCCAGACTTCGAAACTGCATTCTCCAATCCTTCTGATGTAAAGGGAGTTGCAGGTTCACTGATGAACACCTGGTTCCAGAAGACCCAGGACTACAGTGGCCCGGCGCTTATGCTCTGGGTTACATCTGATGCCGGAACATGCTCATGGGGTAACGCAGCCATGCGCGCCATGAGCTACGAACCGCGCATTGCATTTGACAACACGCCTGCTTACGGCGACGCAGTCGTGTCTGAATCATATTATAAGACAATGTATTCGATACTCTCCTCTTCAAACGAGGTTCTTGGCAAGGTCAAGCTTGGTGACATGGTGATTACTGCCGATGACGGTACAGATGAGACACCTATGGTACAGGCCTATGCTCACCTGGCACAGGGTCTTGCACTTGGCTACATCGGGCTTCTCTATGACCAGGCCTTTATTGTCACCGAGTATACAGACCTTACTCAGGCAATACCGCTCTCACCCTACTCAGCAATCATTGATTCAGCACTGAAGTGTCTTGACAACTGTATTGCCATCTGCGAGAGCGAAACCTTCACCATTCCTTCAACATGGATTCCGGGTATGACCTACACCAATGTGCATATCGGCCAGCTCGCAAACTCCATGGCAGCACGCTTCCTCTCCTATTCACCGAGAAACAAGGCGGAAAACAATACCGTGAACTGGACAAAAGTGGGGGCATACGCCAACAAGGGTCTCACCTATGACTTCGCACCGTTAATGGATGATGTCAGCTGGTATGACCTCTATCATACTTATGCCAACTTCAGCGGATGGGGTCAGACTGACATGAGGGTAGTGAACATGATGGACTCACGCTTCCCCGCAAGGTGGACTGATGCCAATACATGGAACACACTTCCTGCACCCACCACCACTCCCACCGCAGGCATTGACAACCGCGTCTTCACTGACTTCCAGTACCTGTCATCGTGCCCCTTCAACCCCGACCGTGGCTACTACCACTTCTCATGCTACAGGTTCAAGAGGCGTGATACCTATCTGTCAACATGGACAGAACCTGCACCGGTATTCTACAAGGCAGAGAATGATCTTCTCAAGGCCGAAGCTCTGTTATATCAGCCCAATCTTACAGGAGCAGCTGCCATCATCAATGCCGGCACGAGGGTTACCCGGGGAGGACTGGCACCTGTGGCAGCTAATGCAGCAGCTGTTGAGGCAGCTATCTTCTATGAGCGTAATGTTTTGAGTATTTTACCATGCGCAAAGCTGACAAGCTACAGCCCGGAACACCCCTCCATTTACCGATACCAGGCCAGCAGTTGGAGGTCAATATTATGGATTATTATACCTTCGGCGGTGATGAGGGTGAGGCAGGTAAAGACTACTCCAGCGGAGGATGGTTCTAGCAGATTATTATTAATCGTAAACAAAAAACGAAGAATTATGAAAAAGAATATAATAGCAAGGTTGGCTTTCGTTCTGGCAGCAGTCATGCTCTTCACTTCATGCGGCGAGACCTACATGGAGGAAAACGAAAATGCCTACAGTGCATCTGATGTTGTACCGATTGTATTCAGTGTAACCGGACCCACCTCAGTTTACCAGACTGAAGTGAGAACCTATACACCGGCATACAGTCGCGCAGGTTCCGAATGGAGCTGGACGGTTGCCGGAGCAGATCTGAAATCTGTCAGTGCTGACACCCGGACAGCCACCGTGGAGTTCAAAACAATACCCGCAGGAGGCAAAGCTACCATCACAGTGAGTGAGACTACTGCCGGCGGATCAAAATCACCTGACAAGGTTATTGAGGTGACGGTTAAGGCTTTTTGCACCCTTGACATCAATAACTTCATCGGACCATTTGACTGCGACGAGGCAGGATACGGCGTTTACCCGGTGAACTTCACCAAACATGCAACACTGGCCAATACCATTGTCAATGACAATTTCTGGGACTGGCCGGCTGCAGGGCAGGTGATATACTACACCTTCTCCGGCGATTTCCTGGAGAAAGTTACGGTTCCCAGACAGAACTTCACATTCGGTGACGGTTATGCCGGCTGGGTGGAGGGCTCAGGCAAATATGACGGCTGCGCTCATACAATGATAGTTGACTATACTGTCTTCTATGACGGTGATGAGTATGATACACATCATGAGTTCGCACCCGCCAAAAAAAGCAGCACCAATACTGTCATCCGCAGAAAGAGCGCTGAATACTTCAAATAGGATTTTATATCATCAAAAAGAGCAGAGGGTGTCTTAAAAGGACACCCTCTCTGTTGTTAGTATCTCTGTTCTTAACTACCAATAGCACCGGCAGGTGCTACAAGCTCCGGAGGAGCATTGTCACGGAGTGACAAAATGTGAATAACCCCCAGCGTGAGCTGGGGGAGGGCTCACAAGAGCGGCAAGGAGCCCTGAAAGGGTGAAAGAAAATACATGTTGACCCGCTGACTATCTTTCATCGCCAGTCATATGTCGCCCTTGCAGGGCTTAAAGGTTGTTTTTTTCGCTCCTTACCACGGGTTCCATCCGTCAGATGACGGATTCCACCCGCGGTTATTCACATTTGATGCCTTCGGCATCATTGCTGAAAAAACCGTCTCAACAGTTAATTGAGACGGCCTCTTTTTTATTTCTCAGCTCTTCGGGACAGCTTGCTTATATCTGAACCAGGCTGTAACAGACAGGCTGACAAGCACCAAAACAGCAATATAAACGAACGCCGGTACCGGTACCGGATCACCTCCTGCATAGGAATGCAGACCTGAAAGGTAATAGTTGACACCGAAATATGTCATCAGTACCGACGAGAATGCAAACAGTGAAAGAAGATTGAATGTATAGACATCCTTCATCCCAGGTATTGTCCTCGAGTGAGTAACAATGGTATAAACAACAATCGTTATAAGCGACCATGTCTCCTTCGGATCCCATCCCCAGTAACGGCCCCATGACTCATTCGCCCATATTGCACCGAGGAAAGTGCCGATAGTCAGAAAATAGAGCCCGAGCGTAAGCGTCTTGTAATTTATGACCGTAAGCTCATCAATTGCTGCACTTATATTTTCACGGTTCCTGTCATTGACAAAGAGCATCATCACCATCACTATCATTCCCAGTATTGCACCCAGTCCCAGGAAACCGTAGCTGCCTGTGATAACAGATACATGCAGGGTAAGCCAGTAAGACTTCAGCACCGGCACCAGGTTGGTGATCTCCGGGTCCATGAAGCTAAGATGTGCCACCATGAGCGTCATCCCGGCAAGCACACTCGTTGCGGCAAGTGTAAGCATCGACTTGCGACTGAAGATGAAGCCTGCCAGCATTGTGACCCATGAGATGAAAAGCATCGACTCATAGCCGTTACTCATCGGCGAATGACCTGATATATACCACCTTATGCCGAGCCCCAGGGTGTGGAACAGAAATCCTGTCAGCGCCAGTCCGGCAAGTACCTTTAACATCAGCCCAGAACCATGCCTGCCGGTAATAATAATTCCGATAAGTATAATTATCATTACCAGCCCAAGTGTTGAATAATAAGGGAAAAGACGCTCGAATATCTTTGCCTTGTAATAGAAGAGTTCAGCGCTTACCTTCGCCTCTGATGGCAGGTCATAATCAGAATGTGCCCTCTGGTAATTCTTAATGGC
>JALOMO010000102.1 GCA_025455395.1 Bacteroidales bacterium | reverse complement strand
GATGTCTCACGCGGGGGCAGCAGAGCCGAGATGCGTGTCAGCGGCGCTCCGAAGAGCCCGGGAACAAGGTAAATGGCGAAAGTGAATGACGCAATTATAAGCACCAGCCGCAAAATACCTATATGAGGCACCTCGCTGTCATGTGAGAACTTGATCTTGCCCATGAGATAGAGACCCATAAGGAAGAATAGTACTATCCATATTGCCAGGTAAATGTCACGCGAGAGTATCCCCAGCCCGTAAACAGTGTCAACCACCGATGCAAATTTCAGGCTGAATGCCAGCATGATGAAACCCAGCACCACCTTCACCGAGTTGAGCCATCCGCCCGACTTCGGCATTTTATTCATCATTGAGGGGAAGAGTGCAAAGAGGGTGAACGGCAGGGCAAAGGCCACTCCGAAGCCGAACATGCCTATGGTGGGACGAAGAACATCGCCCGAGGCAGCCTCAACCAGGAGAGCGCCTACAATGGGCCCTGTGCATGAGAATGATACAAGCACTGTTGTTACGCCAAGGAAGAATGCTGCAAGTGCTCCTCCCCTGTCAACCTTTGAATCCGATGAGCTGACCCAGCTAGTGGGCATGACCATCTCAAACGCCCCGAAAAACGATGCCGCAAAGACAAGAAAGAGAATGAAGAAAAGCAGGTTCGGTATCCAGTGGGTGCTGAGGGTGTTTGCAAAGCCTGCACCTGCACTTGTCAGTGATACGATTATTCCGAGCGATGAATAGAGCAGAATAATAGAAATTCCGAATATAAGCGCCTTGCCTATGGCTGAGCCTTTCTTGTCCGATCCCTGGCTGAAGAAGGCAACGGTCATCGGTATCATCGGGAAGACACAGGGAGTAAGCACCCCTGCGAATCCGGCGAGCATTGAGAGAAGAAAAAACTTTAGAAAACCCCTCTTTGGCTCCTCTGTTGTTGACTGAACCGGCTGGACCGGTTCGGGTGTTCCCTGCTGAATCGTTGTATCTTCCGTAGTCTCTGCTACATCCTGCAGTACTGGTTCTGCAGGTGTTTCGGCTGCATCAGGCTTTTCTGCCGGTTTTTCGGCTGGCTTAGTTGCAGCCGTCGCGGTGCCTTTTATCTCAACTGCAAACTCGACATCACGCGGGGGTAGGCACTGCTTATCGTCACATGACATAAAGGTCACATAACCCTTTACAACTGCAGGATAATTTGTTACCATCACCTTCTGGCGGAACTCGGCCATCTCGCTGTGCATGCCGATATTCATCCCGAAGCTTTTGTCAAACTTCACTTCGGGCTTGGTGGCCTCGAAAGTCTTTCCAGAAAGGTTAAAACCCTCGCCCGGCTCAAAGGTGAAGCTGGTGGCAACAGGCCCTCCCTCTTCGATATCCATTGCATAGAGATGCCAGTGCTCCTCGAGTTCGGCGGTCATGACCAGATCATAGGTGTTGTCACCTGTTTTCTCACTCCTGAAACTCCAGGTAACAGGCTCAAGTACCTGTGAATTAAGCGCTGCTGCCGTAAAAAGCAGAAAAAGGATAGTAAATGTTCTTCTCATCATGTTTTATTTCCTATAAAGACACCTTAATGGCCGTCTGGTACTACCTGTAACCAATAATTTTAAACAAAGTTTTCAGCGGGTACAAAGAAAGCGAAATTTCGGATTATCTCTACCACCTTCAGGTCGGGTTCTATTCAATCAGTGCCTGAATCATGAGTTCCAGTGTCCTTTCATTGCGGTCATCGGTTCTGAAGTTCTTAAATACGATATTCCCTTCCTTATCAAGAAGATAATTCGTAGGTGCACCTCTTGCCTCGAGGTTGCCTCGCTTCTCAGGTTCATCCCTCAAAGGAATAAAACTGTATCCGCTTGACCTGACGAATGGAACCACATATTCATCCTGCTCATGAGCAATATTAATGCCTATATATGCCACATCTTTACCTTTGAATTTCCTGTATACATTTTCAAAGTTTGGAAATTCTCCCCTGCAGGGTCCGCAACCCGGGAACCAGTAAGTAAGCAGTACCACTTTACCTTTGAGATCAGCTAACGTAAGCGAATCATTTGTCATATAATTCATGAGCGAAAATGGAGTTGCGGGGACCGCCGTAGCATAACGGATTGTTTGCACATCATCATTGACATTTAATTCACTTTTGCCCATTTTACTGCCGTAAGATAACAGGGCAGTATATACTCTGTCTGTCGGTTCAGCGGAGAAATATTTAAGGAGACTCTCATATGCACCTGTTGTATTCCCCGCAGCATCAGATGTTTCTGCTTTTAAAAGGTTAATGAACTCAGTGGTTGAAGAATACCTTGGGATTACCATTGTTGCTGCTACCTCTTCCGCTTCCTTTGTCCTCTTTTCTTCAGTCAATGATTTTACTTTAATGACAGACTGGGCCAGCTTTTCTCTTTCATCCCAGCTTTTCACATCTCTTTCGCTCTTACTGAGGGATTTCATTTGCAGGGCAAATTCGACGGCCTGTGCTGGTGATTCTTCAAGGTAAATATCAAACAGTGAAGGCATGGAACTTGATGACCATCCGAACTTATCCGGTGGAAATTCAGCAAATAACCGCTTGTATAATCTGATCCTTTCCTCTACATCTTCTGTTCTGAGGGCAAGCCAGTATATAGCCTGGGCCCCCCGTTCGGTGCCGGGAAATCTGGCTACAACTTCCAGACTCAACTTGCGGTATAATTCACGGTCGACATCAGAAAACGAGCTGGCATAATAAAACGCATAATCAGGACTAGCGGGATCGGCTTCGCAGGCTTTGTTCATATACTCCCTGGCTGCCTCAAATTCACCCCATCTTTCAGCATCTATTGAAAGCTGCAGGTATGCTTTTGCCAGCTTCGGATCAAGTTCCACGGCCTTTAAGAGATAACTTTTTGCCTTTGGATATTCTGCATTGTACAGAGCCTCACCCAGAGCATATGGAACGATAACCGATTTCGGGTAGGTCGCCATCCATTCATCATACTGGGTGTAGAGTCCGGGACTGTCAATCCCAACATATTTTATGTACTTCTGATGTGCAGCCAGGTTGTCAGGGTCTGAAACAATAATGTTTATCAGCATTGCTACAGTATCAGCATTAACAGGCTCTTTCGCTTTCTTAGTGTTGACCTGGCTATAAATAACCAAAGGTAGAAAGGCAATTATCAATGTTATTAGATATCTCATTATCATTGTGTATTTGATGTTGCATTTTTTAATTCTTTGATAACCCGGGCTAACCGGTCTTTGTAAGTATCATTCTCTGATTCACTTACAAACTTTTCGATTAGTAACAGGTATTTACTGCTTTGTTCAGTTGTTGCTTCCTTTGAAAAGAAGCTGCTGTTTACGAATATTTTGTACTTTTCTTCCTCCGGAATGACATCATAATTATCCTCAATCAGTGAGATGAACTTTTCATAATCCTTCAGGACCCGTGATCCGGCGATTTCCAGAAGCAACAGAATCTCCTTGCTGTCATCCAATGACAACTTTATGACATCCCTGCTCGCCCTGGCAACGTCCTCTGACTCGTTCCCCTTTCTTGCACCGTTAAAGATCCAAATACCAGAATATCTCCGATAGAGCGCAGACATCGTCTTGTTATAAGTCTCCTTCCCTGTATTTCTGATAAAGGCGTCATGGTTATCTATCAGCAGGTTGTAATAAACCGAATTAAACTCTGCGATCCAATTATGCGTAATAATTGGCCAGAATGTTAAATTGCAGATATCCTCAACCGGATTCTCCGCAATAAGAGTTGCAAGCAAGTCTCTGGCCTTTGAATATTCAGTCTGATTCAGAAGTTCATTCAGGTAGACAGCCATAAAGGTCAGATCTCTGTCCCCTTTCGCATATTTTCGTTCTAAAACACCATACCTGTTCTCATTGGTAAAGAGCTCCTCAGTTTTCCTCAGGAATTCCTCAGGCGATGAGGAGCCGATGAACTTGTGCTCAACCATACCATCTGAATTAATAAACAAAAGAGTAGGAACAGGCTGTACCCCAAATCTTTTCCTGAGTTCAATGCCCTCACCCTTTTCTATGTCGAGCCTGAGGTTGATTAACTTAGCATTGAAATAATCGGCCACCGCCTTGTCTGTAAAAACCTCCTTCTCAAGCTCTTTACATGGCACACACCAGGTAGTAAAGCAATCAATGAAAAGGTACTTGCTCTCATTCTTTGCCTTTGCCAGGGCATCATCAAACGATCCGGTTTCAAACATAATTCCGGTCTCCTGTGCTGACAATGAGGCTGTCGATAAGAGTAACCATATTAAGTACAAGCACTTCTTAATGATAGTTTGCATTACTTAGTGTTTATTATTTTTTCTATCTCTTCGTAGAAACTCTCTTCCTCTCCGCTGGCTCTGTAAAGAATAATTCCTTCAGGACTCAATAGCAATTTTGTCGGAAATCCCTGTACATTGTACTTTAGCACAAAATCCTCCTCTCCTTTCCCTACAAGGACATTAGGCCAGTTCATCTTTCGATCTTCAACAAAGTTTTTCCACATTTTATAATCACGGTCCTGGGCAACTCCCACAATCTGCAGTTTGTCGGCGTGCTTGTCCCTGAATGCCTTCATGCGAGGAATTCCCTGGACACAAGGTCCGCACCATGTCCCCCAGAAATCAAGAATAACATACTTGCCCCTCATTGATTCAAGACTAAAGAGCGAGCTGTCAGGGGTGGCATTACTTAAGATATTCGGAGCTACCATGCCAACCTTCGTTGTATTATACCCTTTAAGCCTGGTTGTAAGGGAGCTATAATAGCTGCATGTACTGTATTTCTGATCCACCTCCGGTATCAGTCTGTCAACCTCCTCCATTTTTATCTGTGATCTGATAACCATATCATCCATAAGCCAGAGACCAGCCACAGACGAAGCATGCTTCCCGAGAAAAGAGATCCTCAATGCCTGAGCATCATTGTCAAGCGCCTCCTGCTCCTTCCTGAGCTTCGTCTCCTCTTCTGCCGGAACTGAATCCCTGTCCAGCGCAAGATCAATGTTTACCGATTTGTTAAGCAAAGGGAAAAGCTCTTTGTGGAAGTTTGAAAGAATATCGTTCTCTCCGCCGTCATAGGGATAGGCATCTGCAAAATCAGAGATAGTCCCGGTAACGTTTATCCTGGCTCCCGGATAAAGTATTATCCAGATAGTCATCGATTTGACCGGAACATAACCGCCGCTTCTGAAAGTCTTAAACAGTCGTTTCTCATTTATAGAAAATCGCACTACTTCAAATCCGGATATTTCACCGCTGACAGAAAAAACACCATTTGTAATTTCTACCGGCATTCTGTTGGTGCCGATGAGAAGGGTGGCTTTCGAATTTTCCAGTCCGTTAAGAGTGCCTTTTATTTCGAATGTTCCATTTTTCTGTGCACTAATCATTGCTGCATAGAAAATAATCAATAGAAAAATTGTCGTTCTTTTCATTTAATTTAGTTCGTTAAGCTTCATTCTACAATAAACGGTCAGCTATTTCTTCAGTTTTACAATGATTGCTCCGTTCAGGGCATCTCTGCCATACAGGGTTCCGTCACGAAGGACCTCTATTGACTCTATAGTATGTATGTTTACTATTCTGTTTGCCTCTGCGAGTCCGCCCTGTACTGGAAATCCATCTACCACTATAAGAGGGGATGTATTGCTGAACTGAGCCGTCTGAACCGGGTTTCTCAGGCTGATTTGCCCCCCGGTAACCATCAGTTGGGGCATTCTTTTAAGCAGATCTTCCAGATTCTTTGCACCTGCAGTAATTTCATAAGCGATATCGAATTCTCCCTTCTTAACTACTCTTTTCTCCCTGCCTGCTATCATGGTTCCGGAGACCGGATCAAAGGCTTCGAGTACTGACCTTGAGGTATTGAACTGAAGCTCTGTAAATAAATCTGCCGGAAAGGCTCCCTTTACAGAGGAACCCGGAAATGTAACCAGTACTGAATCTATGTCATTCAGGTTGGACAAAATGCACATTCCTGATTTATCAGTCTTGTACTCCTTCCCCGAGGGCATTGTTTCAACTACTACAGAACGCACTGGCATATCCTTCTTGTCTTTTACAACAATCTTAAGTTCGCTTCCCTGGCAATAACAATGAACTGAAATAAGAAATAAGATCAGACTAACAAGGCTTTTCATGTCAATTTTAATTAATCAGCTAAAAAGAATTATCCTGCGGTTATTTCAGAAAAGATTCAAGAGATTAAGGCTGATCATAATTAATCAGCCTTAATCATCACTGCTCACTAAAACTAACCTATTCTATTATTACAGAGCCTGCGTCGTATGTATTCTGTATTAATACTCCCTGGCCTGAGACAAGATCAGTATACGGAATCGGAGTCGCATATCTTCTTGAATCTTTTGGAAGTGTATATGTTTTAACAGGTTCAGTGTCAAGAACTGCTGAAGATGTGTATCCGTAGAATGTTTTTGTCATAACAACATCATCAGTGGCATCATCATTATAATTAAGCCTCCTGATATCGTACCATCTCTGAACGAAGGATAATTCGCGCCTTCTCTCCTGCAGAATCTTGGTAATGGCATCCTGCTGGCTGGAGAATGAAAGGTTGATTACTTCAGGTGCAGCTGCACTGTTTATGCGCTTTGCCCTCAATGTGTTAACAGTATTCTGAGCATCTGTCAACTGGTTCAGTCGGGCATGGCACTCAGCTTTGATCAGGTACATCTCAGCTGTTGTAGGACCGCTTGGAAGATTATCCTTAAAAAATCTTATATATCCAGGATAGTTGTAAGAAGGTTTGACACACCCCCTGTCGTAAGAATACCCTTCAACATAGTTGTACTCATATCTTCTGTCATTTACCTGGTCATACAAGGCAAGAAGCTCCCTGCTGGGAATAAAAAACCATGATCCGTTATACATGAATCTCATGTACAGACTTTCCTTCCATGCAAAACGATCAGTCATATCCGTCTGATTATCATGGCCATATGGATATTGTACGGTTACGACCTGCTGTTGTGGTGTTCCCTGGTCAATTGTATAAGTCTTGGGAAGACCGTACGTCATGCCACCGTTTTTGCTGTTCAGGTTATAGTCAACCAGTGTACTGTACTCAGCAAGTGTCTGGGTTGCATAATCGAGTGCCTTTGCATAATCACCCTGATAAAGATAGAAGCGGGCGGCAAATGCCTTAACACCTGTCTTGTTACCTCTCCAAGATCTTAAAACACCATCTGACTGACGGATGAGCGGGGTAGTAATTTTAAGCGCTTCATTAAGATCAGCTTCAATGAAATCATATGTCTCTTTGAGAGTTGCCCTTGCGACTGATTCCTCAAATGAAGTGGATTGTTTCAGCGGCAATCCCAGTTAATCCTGGTGCCCGGTATTAAACTGTGAGTATGGAAGGCAAAAAATATTGGCCAGCAAAAACATATCATAAGCTCTTATGAAATGAGCCTCTGCTGCAAGCTCCTTTTTCATTTCCTCACTTCCTGTCACTGCATCAAGATTTACAAGAACCATATTAGCCCTGAAGATCTTTGTCCATGCTTCAGCCCAGCCCCGGTCTCCGGAATTTTCAAGGTTGGGAACATCCCATAATGCCGGATACAGATGGAATGGAGATGATGTCCCGCTGTAAATGCCAGAATATGAATTATAAATCTCTGTAATGACTCCAAAATCGTCATGACCCGCAAAGAGAGTCTGTGAACTCTCCCTGTAATAGTCAGTATAGTTTCCAAGGATTCCATCAAGCTCTTCAACTGTTTCAAGAGGCTTAAGCGTGCTCTTGCTAGGTATCACATCCAGAAAATCATCGACTTTTGAGCAAGACACACTAGTGATGCTAGCCATGATGATTACTGTTAATTTAAATATTATTGCTTTTAGTTTCATAACTCTTACTTTTAATGTTATAAACCGAATCTTAACCCGAAAGTAAATTTGGGTTGTGGTTTCTGAGTGCCAATCCGATATTCGGGATCTTCGCCATATGAATTTGCCACAATAGTAAACAGATCATTACATTGTGCGTACACCCGGAAACTGTTGATGCCAAGTTTCTGCAGCGTTGCAGCAGGGAGGTCATAAGAAAGGCTGATCTCCTGCATTCTGATATGTGAAGCATTCTCTACCAGATAATCCAGGTAAGGATAGAACCTGTCCCAGAAATAAAATCTTGGCTCATTATCCTGAAGAGGAAGAGGCACGATTTCCATGGGATCTCCGTTGACAACTTCGTCATATTTCTGATTTGGCAGAACGGCGCCATTCCACCAAACCGGATAATTAAATGTCTGCCTGTTGAAAACATGCCCCATTTTCCCTGTTATAATAAATGAGAAATTGAAATCGTAAATCTTAAACATGCTTGAGAAACCTAGTGTGTAAGGTGCAACTTTAGTCCCCATATGCAGCATGTAATCGCGCCCGTCACCTGGAGCAAATCCTGTAAAAGGATAGGTTATGTCCTCAGGCCCCTGAACCATCGGTTGCCAGTTTGGTGTTGTTTCAGTGCCGACATTTACAATACCGGCATACTCATAAGCCCATAATTCCTGCGAATTATACCCTTCGACATAAGTTCCGCTGGCAAGATTGTAGGAAGCATACTGTGCCACAAATAATTCTTCAATTTTGTTTTTGTTATAGGCAAAATTAAGAGAACCTCTCCACCAGATATCCTGCCCCTTAATATCCTGTACAGTCCCTATCTCCAATTCGAATCCTTTGTTGCTCATCTCGGCATTATTCATTTTCGTAGATGTGCTGCCGTTTACGGCTGGTATAGAGACTGTTGCAATAAGATCCTTGGTATACTTATTGTAGATGTCCAGACTTCCATATAGGTTTCCTCCAAACAGTGAATAATCTACCCCGAAGTTCCATGTACCCGTTTTCTCCCACCTTAGCGTCGGATTTCCAAGACTGGAAACTGTTGTCGTAAACTCCTGAGTATAAGTATTAACTGTTGTGCTCGGACTAATAAGGGGTTGAAAAGCTGTCGTATTATCAACATTCCCATTATATCCGAACGTAAACCTGGTTGACAACCTGTCTACTATATCCACATTATCCATAAAATCCTCTTTCGACATGTTCCATACAGCACCTATTGACCAGAACGGAGCATACCGGTATTTGGGATCATCGGTAATAAAATTGGACGCATCTGTACGAATGCTGCCTGTCACAGAGTATTTTGAATTGTACGTGTAGTTTGCATTTGCATAGGCAGCATAGAAGCGACGGGTTCCATAACTGAATGAATTGGTGTAGCCGAAAGTCTGTGAAGTACCCAGCCAGTTATAGATTAGTTTTACATTGCTACCGCCGGGACCATTTGGAAATGTTCCGACAGATAGCTTATCATCATAATATCCATAGGTCCTGGGATTATTGAAGATCTGGGTAACGCGATCAGAAAACTCTACCCCTGCAAGCGCTGTTATATCATGCTTACCGAAAGAGCGGTTAAAATTAACCTGGTTTCGAAGGATCAGAGCCGTGATCTGGCTTCTGTTCTGATCGAGGAATCCGCCCTTTGGCAGATTCAGAGTAACAGCTCCGGTAGTCCTGTTCCAGCTTGCAGCCTGGTTGACTGCCTGCCGTACTGTAGATGTATTCTCGTTATAAATTGACTTGTTGTATGTGTTGTTGTACTCATACTGCAACCTTGATTCAAAAGTGAGACCCTTGGCCAACTTAAAGATCAGAGCTGCATTGATCCTTGTGTCAATATTTTTAGAGACAATATCCCTGTTTGCTATTTCTTCAATCGGATTATAGGAGAACGGATAAGGAAAGCTAGACACAGGAACTGTGGACATTGCCGGTAAATAATTGTATCCATTCGGGATATTTAATAAATTCCCAGTGTCATCACGGAGCATCTGGTGGGGAGCCCAGCTCTGAATATTAGCGAGTGTAACACCACTATTGTCAAAAGTGGAGTATGCAAGTGTTGCTCCCACCTCAAGATTCAGCCAGTTTGTGACCGTCGAAGTATTCCTGTAGCTGATAAAATCCCTAACGCTGCCAGTATTCTTATAGTTTGAGTTGTTCTTCTCGTGCAGAAGCGAAAGATAATTCGACATTTTTGCTGACCCTCCCATCAGTGTCAAATTATATTGCTGGGTGCTTGGATTGTCGAGCAGATTATCCTTGATCTGCTGTGAGTTGTCAAGACCGCGATAAGTGTCAATTTCGGCATCCCTTTCCGACAGGGTTATCAAACCGTTATAATGGTCCCACATGAGCTGCTGGGTCGGTGTATATGTCCTGTAATAACCGTCATCAACTGTACCCATATAGGCTCTTGCCCCCCATTTATTAAAAGAGGTAATTTCATAATCAATCACGTCATTGGAGGAAGAAACCGGTCTGACATAGTCGAGGTCAAACTTCGGACCGAACTTATAAAAAGCGTCAAATTCAACCCTCAGCGGAGTCTCTTTATTGACCTTTTTAGATGAGATAACTATAACACCATTGGCCGCTTTTGCTCCCCATATTGATGCGGCGGTTGCATCTTTCAGGAAAGTCACGCTTTCAACATCATTCGGATTTATTGAGTTAAATCCTTTTTCGGTCGGGAACCCATCAATAACCACTAATGGCTCCCTTACGGCATTCAAAGAGGTTTGTCCACGTATCTCAAATGTAGGGTTACCATCAACATCAAGTGCTGCCTGTACGCCAGCGGTTGTTCCGATAAGACGTTGTGCAATATTTGTGGCTGGTTTTTCCAGCTGTTCGAGCCCGACAATGCTGTATGCGCCTGCGGCTCGCTCCTTTGAAATGGTCTGGTAGCCTGTTACAACAACCTCCTGAATTTGTGTAATGTCTTCTTCCATTACAACATTAATGACTGGGTCTGTTCCCACATTGACCTCCATCGTCTTCAGACCAAGAAAGGAAAAGACAAGAATGTTTTCGTCAGGTCCCAACTCGATCGAATAAGTCCCATCTTCTTTGGTTGCAACACCCCTTGATGTGCCCTTGGGATTCACAGTTACTCCGGGAAGCGGGATGCCGGACTTGTCTATTACTTTACCTGTAATTACCTTCTTGTCAGGCTGAGGAATAATTACTATCAGGTTCCCTTCCAGTAACTTGTATGAAAGGTCTGTTTCAGATAATAGCCCGTTCAGAACCTCATTAATGGGTTCTTCTAAACTGTTCAGTGAAACAACTGAGTTCAGATCTACAAACTGATCATTGTAGAAAAAACTGTAATCGCTCTGCCTTTCAATTTCCCTGAATACTTCACGCAGAGTAACATCATCCATCTGTATACTCACCTTTTCAGGCTGAGCAAAACCAGGAGTTGCAAAAACTGTGGTTAGACTAAAACACAGTAGGATCAGGGTTACTTTCATAATTCGAATGATTTGTGTTCTACCATTGATTCTGGGTAGGTCTGGGTTTTTTTTCATAACTTTGTATGTTTTAATTAACACTAAGTATTGCCCGGAAGCATCCGGGCATGCGGGCCATGGGAGATTCCGCCAAATCACCCATGGCTTTTTTTATTTCTTCATAAGCCTGAGATATTTATT
>JALOMO010000192.1 GCA_025455395.1 Bacteroidales bacterium | reverse complement strand
CATCAGCACTCATCCCAAGCATATTTCTCATTATATGGTATGCCTCGGTAATAAGCTGCATGTCACCGTACTCTATCCCGTTGTGCACCATCTTGACAAAATGGCCGGCGCCCCCTTCCCCCACCCAGTCGCAGCAGGGTGTGCCGTCATCTACCTTGGCTGCTATCTTCCGGAACATATCCCTCACCAGCGGCCATGCAGCGGGAGACCCGCCGGGCATTATAGACGGGCCCAGGAGTGCTCCCTCCTCGCCTCCCGATACTCCGGTGCCTATATAAAGCAGCCCCTTGCCCTCAACATAATTCCTCCTCCGCTCTGTGTCAGGAAAGTGGGTGTTACCACCGTCGATGATCAGGTCACCTTTGTCAAGATGCGGAATGAGGGTCTCAATCATCTCATCAACAGCCTGACCTGCCTTTATCATGAGCATGATCTTCCTCGGGCGCTTCAGGGTTGCAACCAGCTCCTGAACAGACGATGCGCCTCTTATCATCTTTCCGGAAGCCCTTCCTTTGATGAAACTCTCGACCCTTGAGTAAGACCTGTTATAAACTGACACTGCAAATCCCTTGCTCTCGAGGTTAAGGACCAGGTTCTCTCCCATTACAGCGAGGCCAACCAGGCCGATGTCTGATAAGTTATTCATTATATTGCGTTTAGATTAAAACAATATTGCTTACGTTAATTATGCGATACTTCAAATTTATTAATTTGTATTGATCATACATCATATAAGAAAAAAAGGTGGGCAACTTTCGTTACCCACCCCTCTGCAGGGTTTTATCCAACACCCATTAAATCAGTCCTTGCATCTTGTATCTCTCATCTTCCGGGTCCCTGCCCCTTGCCCCTTGCTCCATGCCCCCTGCTCCTTGCTCCTTGCCCCTTGCTCCTTGCTATTTCCCGTCCCAACCGGCAATGCGTGCCCACAGGTGCCATGCGGCATATGCCTTCATGTTGGCATTAAGGGGCTGGCTGTGCGCCGAGGCACAACTGTACCAGTCCACCCCGACAGTATGTGAATTCTGCCACTGGATAGCCCAGTTGGCATCACGGACGCCGTCATTGTTGCTGTCATAGTCACAGGCGTCATTCGGAATTTTATCTCCGAAATAAACACCATCAGGATTATATGATTCAATATCTGCGAAGTCAAACAGCCATTTCTTGTTTGTCCGGCAATACTCCCTGATCTGCTCGTTCCGCTTATGGAGATTCCCGTTCAGCCCCGTGCCGTCAAGATGTCCTGTCATGTAAACAAATGCCACGTCAGGGAAGTCCTCTTCAAGTCCGTTCATCAGCGTCAGATAGGTGTTGATGTTATCAGCCGTGGCTGAGGATACCTGTCCGCACCACGACCAGATGATAACATTAACATCACTGTTGGCTGCAAGGTAAGTGCGGGTCTCCGCCTCCCACTGAGTGTAGTTGGGGTTCCCCAGGTCGCCGGGCATGGCGTAGTCATGAAGGTCAAGGGCACCGCCGGTGCCGCCGTTGTTCCAGGCATAGGCATTGCCCTTGAATGATACAAGCCCTGTCATCCCCGAGGTGACCTGGCTTCCGTGCGAGGTATGGCCATATGCAATGTGCAGGTCACTCTTTGCCTTCGTTATCCATTCAGATGGAATGGCTGACAGATCAATTGAAGAGTGGTCCGCCACCGTGCCGCTGCCAGCGACAGGGTCAGGGTCAGGGTCTTTAGAACAGGAAAATAATACCATCATAAGAGATATCAGTACCAAAGTTATGTCTTTCATTTCAGTCTGAATTTGATTAATACCTTCAATAATACGGAAATAAGACATAGAATTGTCAGCAAAGGTTGCCTGCGTGTCAAATCTTTTTGGCGTAACTTTGTTATTGTCAGTTGCCCACAGGAAAATGCAAACTACTCTCAAGATGAAAAGGATGACAATTGTTCTGAAGGTCGTGACCCTGACATTACTCACCTCTTCATGTACTGCGATGGTGCAGATGCAGAAGACCTATCCGCCTGAAGCAGAGCTCCCTGCCGATTCAGCAAACTTTATTTTTACCAATTTCTATGATTACACGGTCCCGGAATCAATTGAGGATAAACATGAGGGTGCCTATGCAGTCGCAGTCAGAGGATATATTGACGGGCTGGGTGAGGTTATCCTGAAGGACAAGGGAACAAGCTTTATGATTATTGATACTCTGAGGAAGGGATATTCGGTTATTTCAATGCAATATCCTGAGTTTGCTGATACAGTAAGGGCTCTCTGTGCCAGATACGGGGCTGACATGTTCATTGCGCTTGACTCAATCAACTTATGGACCGACTGGGATGTCACTGTGGAAGAAAATGACGAAGGGGGATCGGTGCTGGTGAAAGACTTCTACCTCTTTGCAAACAGCTATATGACGCTCTTTACCTCGGAAGGTGAAGTCATAGACCGCTGTGCAGGAGAAAAATCGTCTTACGTCAAATCAAACTATACCGTATTCGGCCTGCTTGGGGGGATGAGCATTATGCGTGCCCGTGAGGCGGTCAGATCGCTGTCACACGATGCTGCAAAAGACTGCATGGGAAAATACTATCCTTTTACGGAAACTGTTCCCGTGATGATCTACAGCGGCGGACCATTCAAGGAGATCAGCAGGCAGATAATCGCCGGTCATCCGGAAGAGGCGCTGGAGCCGCTGCGAAAACTGACACAGTCATCTGATACGAACATTGCATGGAAGGCTGAACATAACCTGTCAGTAGTCAATGAGATGCTTGAAAACATGAGAATTGCTGAAGAGATAATAAATTCCCACTAAAATTTCCTTCCTGTGATCCTTACTCAGAGATTAAAGGTATAGGTGTATTTCAGCAGCACTGATATGGAATTGTAAACAGGTAAGGGAGGATCTTCGCTCGTCGGATCTGAATTGCGGCCTTCGTTTACCACCAGGTAAATGTCATTCCCTTCTTTTGGATTATACCGTAGCCTGAGATTCGTAAGTATGATATTTTCCGATGTATTGTACTGTATAAATGCATTGACTGAGAAGCGTGTATCAAGCATGAACAAGGTCTTTAAACCAACAATGTGATTTGCTATTAACTGGTCTCTTTCACTGAAATTTACATAGTCATAGCTATATGTTGCACCCACTTCAAGCTGTTTTGATGCATTCCATGTGGGCTGAAGACGAATTGAAAATCTCTTTCCGTCGAAATAAGGTCCTGTCTCAGACATGGCATTCAGGTAGAATGATCTGGAATCAGGAGTGGTAATTTCAGCCGTATAGGCTATGTTATTATATTGTGAAGGGAGGACGTATACCTCATCTTTCATCAGGAAAAGAGTATCCTTCAGGTTTTCACGGCGATATTCAGCTGACAATTCCCCCTTCCATTTGTTTTTCGTCTGAAAAACCCAGGCGGTTTTGGTTT
>JALOMO010000191.1 GCA_025455395.1 Bacteroidales bacterium | reverse complement strand
TTTCTTATCTTTATTGCCACTCAGAGAGATGACAATGGATGAAATGACTATGGGAAATGTCACACTCAGAAAGCCTGATCCGGCTGACAACCACATCATCGCAGAGCTTGCCAACAACAAAAGAGTATGGGATAACCTCACGGATATAATGCCCCATCCCTACAGTGTAGCGGATGCAAATACGTTTATCAATATGGCTGTCACCTCAGAAATCCATAAAATATTTGCGATTGAATACAGGAACAACCTTGCAGGCATTATTGGTTTGCACGGACAGACTGGTGTATTCAGGCTGACTGCAGAGATCGGATACTGGATAGGGGAACCCTACTGGAACAGGGGAATTGCAACCAGGGCAGTCAGGCTGCTGACCCATTACGGCATAAAGCATCTGGATCTTGTCAGGATCTATGCCAGCGTATATGACTTCAACAAGACGTCGCAGAGAGTGCTTGAGAAAGCTGGATACAGGTTCGAAGGCGTTGCAAAAAAAGCAATAATCAAAAACGGGGTCATACTTGATGATTACCGTTATTCATTCCTGGACGATTACATGACTGATAATTACCTTATGCCGGAGGACAGCTGATCATGGAGATAGGAGTACTTAAAGATATTGTAATAATATTTGCTCTTTCAACCCTTGTCAATTTCATTTTTACGCGGATCAAGGTGCCTGTGATAATCGGTTACCTTGTAACAGGAGTTATTGCAGGGCCCCATCTTCTGAAACTGATAAGCTCGCCCGAGAATGTTGAAGTGATGGCCGAGATAGGTGTAATTCTCCTCATGTTCACCATCGGACTCGAGTTTTCGCTCAACCATCTCCTCAGGATAAGGCGGATAGTATTCTTCGGCGGGTTTCTGCAGCTTATCCTTACGGCATTCATCTCAATGTTGCTTGCACGTCTCTATCATATGGAGTGGACGTCAGCACTCTTTGTCGGGTTTCTTACCTCACTCAGCAGCACGGCAGTGGTGCTGAAGCTGCTGCAGGAACGTTCAGAACTTACAACAACCTATGGAAGAACAATTGTCGGAATACTCATTTTCCAGGATATCATCCTGATTCCCATGCTTCTGTTTACCCCCATGCTGGGAGGGGCGTCAGCAGATGTAGGAAGTGAGCTGCTGACGTTGTTGCTGAAGACTACCGGCATAATAGTCTTCATCTATATCGGTAACCGATGGCTGATGCCCAGGCTGTTACATACGATAGCCATGACACACAGCCAGGAGCTCTTCATGATGAGCATCCTCTCAATATGCCTTGCAGTAGCCTTTATGACTCACGAGCTGGGTATGTCATTCGCCTTCGGTGCTTTCCTGGCAGGACTGATGATATCTGAATCGGAGTACAGCCATAATGCTTTCGGAAACCTTACCCCTTTCAAGGATGTGTTTACAAGCTTCTTCTTTGTATCGATAGGAATGTTGCTCGACCTGGGCTTTGTCATTGCAAATCCATGGCTGGTGATTGCAACTGTGATACTGGTAATCCTCATAAAGACAGTGATTGCAGGTTTTACTGCATTCATACTCGGTCATACCTTCTTCGGAACGGTGGTCGTCGGCCTGTCAATCGCACAGGTGGGGGAATTTTCGTTTATCCTTGCCGGACTTGGCCGGACGTATGATATAATCACTCCATATCATTTCCAGCTTTTCCTCGCCGTGGCTATCACTACCATGGCCCTCTCCCCGCTTCTGATAAATATGTCCAGGCCTCTTGCGACCCTGATCCTGAAGCTACCCCTTCCTCAATATCTTGTTGACGGCCTCTTTCCGATGCAGCAGTTTGAGATACCTGAAATAAAAAATCACATAGTTCTTATAGGAAAAGACTCCAGGGCTATAAACCTGGCTGCCATGATCAAGAAAATGGAACTGCCCTTCACATCAGTGGTCTTCGACCCCGACCTGGCGCGAAAACAGATCGAGAAGGGCGACAAGGCAGTTTACGGAGATGCCGTCAATGAACCGGTATTGCGGAAGGCATACATTCATACGGCAGAGATGGTGATTGTTTCGGTGGGAGACCTGATAAAGGCGATGGCAATCGTTGAAAAAGTGAGAACACTGAACAAACATGCCTATATAATCGTACGAAGCAAACATGTCACCGATGTCGAGGAACTGGTCCGCCTCGGGGCCAACCAGGTAATACCGGAAGAGTTTGAAACGGCCATCGATTTCTTTGAAAGAATACTCGGCAAATACCTGATTCCCAGACTGGATATCGAAAAGTCGGTCGCAAGAATTAGAGAAGATAACTACGGCATCTTCAGAGACAGGGAAAAGGTTGACGGCTATTCCTTACTGAAAGATATCCCCGACATAGAAATAGCCGCCGTCAGGGTGGCATTAAATTCTCCGTTTGCAGGCAAAAAAATATCGGAAACCGCGATGAGAAAAACCTACGGAGTGACCCTGGTTGCACTGAAACACGGAGAAAATATCATTCCCAACCCGGAGCCTTCGACACTGATCTCAGGCAATGACATTGCATACATCTTCGGAAAACCCGAAATGATTGCAACTATCGTAAATGTTCTGTCAGAACATCAAAACACCTGACCCTTCTCCTTCACCGTCAGAACAACCGGAAACAATAACTCACATTTAATTGTTAGTCGGATAGTATTTGTATCAGAATTCGATATGCATATATTTGCATATCGTTATATTTAAATAAGAAACATATGAATAACGCAATATTTTCAATTCAAAGGCCTCACAATGAGCATATTCTGAGTTATGCCCCCGGGTCGCCGGAGCGTGCGGAACTGGAAAAAGAGCTTGAAAGGATTTCTTCGGAAACGGCTGAGATTCCGCTGATCATCAACGGCAGGAAGATCTATACCGGCAACACGGGTAATGTGGTTATGCCGCATGACCACCGTCATATACTTGCCACCTACCACATGGCAGGTGAGAATGATACGCGCATGGCCATTGACAGCGCCATGCAGGCCAAGGATATGTGGATGACCCTTTCATGGGTCGAAAGGGCCTCAATCATGCTTAAGGCGGCAGAACTGCTCTCCAAAAAGTACCGGTACACAATTGTTGCCGCCACCATGCTGGGTCAGAGTAAAAGTGTTCAGCAGGCAGAGATAGAGGCTGCATGCGAGACGATCGACTTCCTGAGGTACAATGCCTACTTTGCCGGTCAGATATACCAGGAGCAACCCAGGTCAGCGCTCGATCAGCTCAACAGGGTTGAATACCGGCCACTGGAAGGATTTGTATATACTATCACCCCGTTCAATTTCACGGCAATAGCTTCAAACCTCAACATGTCTGTTGCTCTCATGGGCAATACAACTGTCTGGAAGCCTGCCACCACCTCGCTCCTCTCGAGCTGGATACTGATGCAGGTGTTCATGGAGGCAGGACTGCCGGTAGGGGTGATCAACTTCCTCCCTGGGCAGGGATCGGTCATC
>JALOMO010000190.1 GCA_025455395.1 Bacteroidales bacterium | reverse complement strand
CATGTCATAATCAATATCGCCAAGGCTGATTATGAAGAGAAAATTGACAAGAAACTGCGCGAGTACAGAAGAAATGCCAGCATAAAGGGTTTCCGCCCCGGACACGCTCCCTTCCCGATGATCAAAAAGATGTACGGCACATCCATACTCGTAGACGAGATAAATAAACTGGTCTCTGACGGCCTCTCAGATTACATTAAGAACGAACAGCTTGACATCCTCGGCGAGCCGATGCCAAAGAACGACGAGCACTCATTTGACCCTGAGAACTCGGAGGAGTTTACCTTCACCTTCGAGCTTGGCCTGGCACCTGTGTTTGAGCTTTCTCTGACAAAGAAGCAGAAACTGACAAGGTATCTCATTGAGCCTGATGCAAAGATGATATCCGACTACGTTGACAACTATGCACGGAGGAACGGCGAATTCATAATCGTGAAGGAGGCTGAAGAGAAGGATATGATCAAAGGTGCCATCGCCTCTGCCGACGGCATTATCACCAATGATGACGCAACCCTCTCCGTTGACCTTGTAAAGGATGAGGCAATTAAGAAGGAATTCATCGGTAAGAAAGCAGGAGACACGGTCACCTTTGACATACGCACGGCGTTCCCGAACGACAATGAGATAGCAGGGTTGCTGCGCATGAAGAAGGAAGAGGTCAGTGAGACAGCCGGCACCTTCACGGTCACAATAAGGGAAGTATCGCGGTTCATGCCTGCAGAGAACAACCAGGAACTGTGGGATAAGGTATACGGTGAGGGAACCGTCACCACGGCAGAGGAGTTTGAGGCTAAGGTGACCGATGAGATAAGAACATACTTCAACCGTGAAACCGACTTCAAACTGAAGACAGACGCACGTGATGCCATCCTTGAAAAAACACCCTTTGACCTTCCCGATGAGTTCCTCAAGAGATGGCTGGTCAGGGCAAACGAAAAGACTACTGCCGAAGAGATTGAAAAGGACTATCATCATTTCAGGGACGACCTCCGCTGGCAGCTGATTAAAAACAGGATAGCAAAGGAGAATGAGGTCAAGATCACCGATGAAGAGATCCTTGCTGAGGCGATGGCCTTCACCAGGGCCCAGTTCTCACAGTACGGACTCTATTATGCAACCGATGAGCAGATAACCTCTTTCGCCAGGGAGATGCTGCGCAAGGAGGATGAATCGCGCCGGATAGCTGAAAAGGTTCTCGACACAAGAGTCCTTGATATTGTAATCGACAAACTCAAGGTGGAGGAGAAGACAGTATCGATCGAAGAGTTCAACAAGCTCTTCGAGAAGAAGTAAAAACAAATAATGAATATTTTATATCTTTGAAGATCAATCAAAGTCAATAACCATGTCTGATAACAGAGATTTCAGAAAATTTGCAGCTGACAGGTTCCGGATAACGAGCATGGACCTGCATCGTTTTACCTCAATCTATAACAGCTACATCTCCCCTACCATTATAGAAGAGCGCCAGCTTAACGTTGCATCGATGGATGTCTTTTCGCGCCTGATGATGGACCGTATCATTTTCCTGGGACTTCCCATAGATGACTATGTAGCCAACATTATACAGGCACAGCTGCTCTATCTTGATTCATCAGATCCCGGGAAAGACATACAGATATATCTTAACACTCCCGGAGGATCTGTTCATGCCGGACTGGGAATCTATGACACCATGCAGTACATCTCTGCGGATGTTGCCACAATATGTACCGGTATGGCAGCCTCGATGGGGGCAATAATTCTAACTGCAGGAACGAAGGGAAAGAGATCGGCACTGAAGCATTCCCGCATCATGATTCATCAGCCTATGGGAGGCGCCGAAGGTCAGGCTTCTGATATTGAGATAGTTGCAAAGGAGATTGTAAAGCTTAAAAAAGAGCTCTATGAGATCATCGCCTTTCATACAGGCAATCCTGTTGATAAGGTTGAAAAAGACTCTGACCGTGATTACTGGATGACTTCAAATGAGGCTAAGGAGTACGGTATGATTGACGAGGTGTTGTCAAGAACAAAGAAATAAGGGCTCCTGATGGATAAGTGCTCGTTCTGCGGCCGGACTAAAAAAGAGGCAAACCTGCTCATCGCAGGTCTTGAAGGTCATATATGTGACCACTGCATCGAGCAGGCTCACAATATCATGGCTGAAGAACTGGGCACCAAGTCAAATTTCAGCCTCGAGAGCATCAAGCTGCGAAAACCTGATGAGATAAAAAAGTTCCTTGACCAGTATGTGATCGGACAGGAGAAAGCGAAGAAGATACTCTCAGTTGCGGTTTACAACCACTATAAGCGCCTGATGCAGCGGGCCGACAGCGATGATGTCGAAATAGAAAAATCGAATATTGTGCTTGTGGGTGAGACCGGTACCGGCAAGACTCTCCTTGCCCGCACTATTGCCCGCATGCTGCATGTCCCCTTCACCATCGTTGACGCCACAGTGCTGACCGAAGCCGGCTATGTAGGTGAAGATATCGAGAGTCTCCTTACACGGCTGCTGCAGAACGCAGATTATGATGTCAAGGCTGCAGAAAAAGGTATAGTCTTCATCGATGAGCTCGACAAGATAGCCCGCAAGGGTGACAATCCCTCCATCACCCGTGATGTGTCAGGCGAGGGTGTTCAGCAGGGTCTGCTCAAGCTGCTCGAGGGCTCCATCGTAAATGTACCGCCCCAGGGAGGCCGCAAGCACCCCGAGCAGAAGATGATACCCGTCGATACAAAAAATATACTGTTCATCTGCGGGGGCGCATTTGAAGGCATTGAGAAAAAGATTGCACACCGTCTGAACACAACAGTTGTCGGGTATACCGCCAGCCGTTCACGCGACAGGTATGACAAGACCGACCTCCTGAAATACATTGCCCCGCAGGATCTGCGGGCATACGGACTCATACCGGAGATCATTGGCCGTCTTCCGGTGCTCACTCACCTGTCTCCACTTGACGCTGAAGCACTGAGAGCCATCCTGACCGAACCGAAGAACGCCATCACCAAACAGTATATCAAGCTCTTTGCAATGGATGGAATAGAGCTCTCGTTCACCCCTGAGGCGCTCGATTATATTGTCGACAAATCGGTGGAATTCAAGCTCGGCGCCAGGGGCTTGCGTGCAATATGCGAAAACATAATGATGGATGCCATGTTCGAGCTTCCCTCACAGGAGTTAAAAGAATTTACAGTAACAACCGAATATGCCATCCGTAAGCTGGAGAAGGTTGACATGAAAGTGTTAAGAGCAGGATAGCTGGTTCCTCAACTCCTGAGGAACCAGAGCTTTCAATAAGCTTCAATACAGTAATGAAGCGTACTATTATAAAGTTTGTCATGACGTCAGAAGGGATGGAATTCCTGTCTAACCAGTCCTTACGGCTGCAAACGCCATTGACCCTGACCACTTCTCGCCGGTCTGGATTGACCACTTAAAGCCGGCGTTAATCTCATGATCTATAGCTAAATATAAAGTTGTAAATATTCCCGGTGC
>JALOMO010000101.1 GCA_025455395.1 Bacteroidales bacterium | reverse complement strand
TTTGGCTCCGGTGGAACTCTTGTAATTGTCTATCTCAGCCTGTGTCTGGAAGATGCCCGCGGTTCTCACACCGTAAAACACACCCATGGATGTGCCTGGCTCTGCATAAAGCACTCCGCTCTGACCGAATCCACCGCTACCGCCCTGAAGACGCTGCTCAGCATTATCGATCTCAAGCACTTCGTTATTGTTGAATGCACCGTTGACAGAGGTGGTGAGGAACAGTTTCCCTAACTCTTTCCTGTATCCTACCTCGAACTCAAAGCCTGAGTTTCTTACAGACCCGCCGTTAATCGTTGGGGCCGAGTTACCGACAAGCATTGGTACAGGTGCAGTTACCAGCCAGTCCTTCGTAGTCTTGATATAGTAGTCAAGGGTAAAGGTGAGGCTTCCGTTAAGAGTGGCAATATCAAACCCGATGTCCGTCTGCTCTGAGGTCTCCCATTTAAGGGAGGGGTTGGCGATCTTTGTCGGCTGAGTACCGTTATATTGTGTCTTGCCGTCACCATAGTAATAAATGCTCTGGTTACCGATGACTGATGTATAACCGAAGTCACCGATATTCTCACTTCCGTTCTGTCCCCAGCTGACTCTCAGCTTAAGCATATTGATATGATTGCTGAGGTTAGCCATAAAGTCTTCCCTGGAAATCACCCATCCGGCAGATACTGAAGGGAAGACGCCGTATTTGTTCTCATCACCGAAACGTGAAGAGCCGTCTCTCCTGATAATAGCCGTTAACATGTAACGGTCCATCAGGTCATAGTTGATACGGGCAAAGAGAGATGAAACAGTATGATCAGAATATCCTCCACCGGCGTTGGCACTTTCCGGATCGGTTGCATTATCAAGATAAGAGTGTTCAAAATCATCAAAGATCAGGTCATTCTTTCCTCCCCAGAGGTTTTCATGCATATCCTTGAAAGCACCTGTTCCGGCAAGGAAAGTGAAGTTATGGACACCAAATGATTTCGTATAGGTAAGTGTATTTTCAAAGTTCCACCTTGACCAGAGATCAATACCCTTATAGGCCTTGTCAATGACACTGAAGTGCATTGCATCAAGATAATATTCAGGTGTGTATGTATCAGTCATTACCTGCGCCCATTCACCACCAAATGATGATCTGAAGACAAGGCCTTTCAGTACTTCAGAAATTTTGCCGAAGTCAAATTCACCGTAGAGGTTGCCCACAAGCTTGCTTGTCCTTGTCTTTGAGTTCGTATAATATAGTAAAGCAACCGGGTTGGTTATCTCCTGCAGTCCAATACCGTAAGCTTCAGGTGTTCCCCATGTTCCATCTGAGAAAGTGACGGGAACAATCGGAGGCATATTGAGTGCCTGTGCAAGACTGGTGCCGAAATGGTCATTGGTGGCTATTCCCTTGCTTGTGATGCTTACAAGGTTAACATTGCCACCAAGTTTGAAGAAACCGAATGTTCCGGCAGCATTTAGCCTGTATCCTATTTTTTCAAAGTTTGATTTGCCTTCACCTACAATACCATCCTGATTGAAATAGTTCAGAGAGGATGAATACTCGAGTTTGTCAGTCCCACCTGTGAAAGAGAGCGCATGGTTCTGCTTTGGTGCATTGTAGTAGAACATTTCGTCCTGCCAGTCTGTATCAGCTGTGAAACTGTCAATCTGCGCCTGACTGAATTTTGGTCCCAGCCCGCCGTTTATTGAGGCCTCATTGGTGATCATAATATATTCCTCTGAATTGAGCAACGGTATCTTTTTCCAGGGATTCTGTATACCATAATATCCGTCATAAGTAACAGTAAATCTGGTGTCCCGCTGTCCTGATTTTGTAGTTATGAGCACAACACCGTTTGCTCCGCGGGCGCCATAGATTGCAGCCGAGGCAGCATCTTTCAGTACTTCAATTGACTCGATATCACCTGCGTTGAGGAAGTCTGTTCCTGCACCGCTCATCGGTAAGCCGTCGATAATATAGAGAGGCTCAGCATCGCCGTTTGTACCGGCTCCCCTGATACGTACTGAAATATTGTCACCCGGCTGTCCTGAATTAGCGGTGATGACAACCCCGGCAGTCTTGCCCTGCAATGACTGCGTCACACGCATATCAGCAGATTTTCTTAGTTCATCGCCGTCAACCTTTGCAATTGCACCGGTCACAAGGCTCTTCTTCTGGGTGCCATACCCGACGACGACAATCTCATCAATCATTTCCATGTTGGATACCATTACTACATCAACTGTAGAGCTGGCGTTTACTGTTATCTCCTGGGTTCTCATACCGACAAAGGAGAATACCAGTGTTGAGTTGGCGGGCACGTTATTGAAGGAGTAATACCCGTTCAGGTCAGTCAAAATCCCTGTTGTGGTTCCTTTTACGGAAACTGCCACCCCGGGAAGAGGCTGACCATCGTCTGATGATGTTACAACCCCTTTGATCTGCAGCCCCTGCGCATTCAGTGACAGGGAACAGACGATCAATAAAAGGGTCAGGATAGTCTGTTTCATAAGTTTTACTTAGAGTTTAAGGTTTAGTTAGTTAGTCAGGCAAGCCAATCGCCGGCAAGCCATTCAAGAGATTGTAAAGCTAAATGATGATGCTTATATATAACTGATAAGATTTACTTCAAATATACATCAACAAGTTATATGATATACAACATTATTACATCATTAATATTCTATAATATTGATTTATAATGCTTTGTAAATATTGATATATTATAAGCATTACAACAATGCGAAAATTAAACACAACAGATTATCAGAACCGGCTTACAGATTTAGCAGCATGCCTGTCAGATTTGTATCCCTGGTAATGCCCATTTTCTTCCTGACCCTGTAGCGGCATATCTCTACACCACGTATTGAAATGTTCATCAGGGGGGCAATCTCTTTGGTTGAGATATTCATTTTCAGAAAGGCACAGAGTCTTAATTCTGTTGGAGTTAGTGTGGGGTACCTGGATTTGAGCCTGTTGAGGAAATCTTCGTGAACTTCATCAAAAGCCAGCTCAAATATTTCCCTCTGTTTATTGCTGTCAACCTCACGATTCAACCTGTTGATGATCTGCAAAATCCTGTCACTGACAGTTTCGTCCTGGCAGTTTCTTTTCAGGTTCTGAAGTTCATCCTTCATCTTAAGAAGAAATTCATTCTTACGTACCAGATTCATGGCCTGATTGGCAAGTTCCTTGTCACGAAGAATCATTTCTGCCTGAAGCTTTTCACTTCTTATTCTTATTAGCTCCTTCTCTGACTCCAGTGCCTGCCTGATATACTCCTGCTCTTTAGCCCTGTATACCCTGAGATTATTCAGCCTCTCCCTCCTGCCGGATGCTTCAATCCGCATGTTTGTTGTCCATGCAAGCAGAAGCAATGCAGAAATAAACATAATTAAATAGGCAAAATATGCAGCAACTGACTTGTACCAGGGTGACTGTATTACAAACACAACTGAATCCGGAATACTCTCTACCCCCAACTGGTTTTTTGCTTTCACCATGAATTCGTATTTACCGTCAGACAGATTGGCGTATTCCTTCAATGTTGCCCTGCCCCAGGCTGACCAATCCTTGTCAAGACCTGCAAGCATATAACTGTATTCAATGTTGTCCGGGTCATCATAAACCGGTGAAGTAAATGTGAAACTTAAGCTGTTATTACGGTAAGGAAAGGTGAAATAACGCTTCCTGGCATCTGACCGCTTGCTCTCTCCATAATAGAATATTGAATCAGATTTGCCTTCAACCCCCTTCGTAATGTAGGTGGAGAACTCCTGGTACCTCCTGAAATATGCGTGTGGTGAATAATGGGCAAAGCCGTTTTCAATAGCGATAAGGAGATGCTCTTCATTGTATGGATAGACAGACTCAAAGCCGTGAATGAACCTTCCTGACAGAAGAGTAAATGGCGAGGTGACATATTGGACGCTTAAATCTTCCTGTATCCGGAAGACTCCTGTCCTGTTGTCAGCAACATACCAAATATTGCCTGTCTTATCCTCTTTAAGGTATGAAACTGATACAAGAGGAGTGAGCAGCTTGTTAAAATACTGTGAATATGTAAAACGATCTTCGGCGGGTACATACTCATAAATGCCCTGCTCAGATGTAAAGATTATCTTATCCCTGATCTTAAATACGTTGAGATAAAAGTTTGATGGCAGCCCGTCTGACTCACCATAAAATCGCACAGACTTTATACTGTCAAGCTTTTCACTCAGTCTTACCCTGAAGATACCCTTAAATCCGTGACTCATCCAGATATCACCATTATAATCCTCCTCGAAGACACGAAAAGACTCATTGAACCCTTCAATCTTGCGGATAAATCTCCAGGTACCCTCTTCCCACCTGAAAATTATGATTCCGCTGTAGGTGCCTCCGATCATGTAGCCCGGATAGCTTTTAAGTTCATGATATTTCCATCCTCCTTCAATGTCATTAATAAGCCTGGCAGATTCACCATTTATAATATAGGTGCCTTTGTCATGTCCGCAGATGAGAGCTCCCCGGTGTACACCAAGATACCATACCTGACCGTCAGTGCCAGGAATCATATAAAAACTGTTACCTGATGGACCTTCGTCCCATAGCTGAACATAAAGTCCCTGATTTGTTCCAAGATAGAGTCGCCCGTTGAATATGACAGAAGTATAGCCTGCACCAAAACCTTCAGGGTCCTGTATAAATGTTATAGGTGAATTGATTATCACATAATCGATCCCATTATCAAGTCCTAGCCAGAGATTTCCTGCCCTGTCAGGATAGAGACTGAGAATTGTATTATTCTGCAGTCCTTTCTTTTTGTTAATATGCTGTACAATTGATCCGCTCTCATCAATTATCATCAAACCGTCAAGGATTGTTCCAATTGCAAAATAGGTCTCATGCAGCCTTGTGGCAGAGTAGATCTGGTTTGTTTTAAGCATCTCATTTACCTTGACGTCCCACTCCCTGATTGTGGTTCCGTCATGAATAAACAGGCCAATTCCGCGGGTGCATATCAGGATCTCATCGCTATTGTTGAACGGCAAGATGGAGCCTATTTCCTGACCGATTAGCTCCGTGCAGCCTGCAAGTGGTTTGAGATTCTCTCCGTCATACTCCATGAGACCAAAGATCTCATCATTGAAAATAAGTCTGCCGTCAACGTTATATGAGCTCTTGAATCTGTAGGGAGCGGTAAGAACCGAGACCTGTGTTCCCTCTTTATAAATAAATGCTGTATAATATGACTGAAAGACAATACTGCCTCCGTATGGAAATATGTTCCACACATCATCAAAATTTCGGTATTCTTCAGGAATTTGATCACGCAGAGAACTGTAGGTCATCTGACCGTTTTCTGAAGTGACCATTCTGCCCATTTCGTTATTTGCCCCGATAAAAACTTCGCCTTCATTATCAATATATACTGATCTCACCATTGAGAGGTTAGGCATCCTGTTAAGCTTCCACTCAACCCCGTCATACACCAGCAAACCATCGTTATTGCCAATGTAAATGAATCCTCTAAGGTCCTGGGTTATAGCCCAGTTCTGAGTCCCTGCCCTGTAATCCAGCTTTGAGAAATTATGGATGTATGGCGTTCCGATATCTTTGATCTCTGCCTTAACAGTAAACAGTGCGCTGAAAGCCAGCAGAAACATTATGGGGTACTTCCTTGCCACGTCTTCAATATTACAGACTCACAATTTATGATTTTTTATACATTCCCGGCAGATAAATCGTTGAATGAGCTGATTTTTCCTATCTTTAACTGTTGTGACAGGCTCCTCCTCCTGCCCTGTGCAGATCATAGCGAGATAATTTGGTCACGGATGACACTGTTTTTCATTTTTAGGTATATTTGCACGCCTTTCAACAGGCAAAGGTCTAACTTAATTATTGAACAGAGAAATGGTTAAAGTTACCCAGAACAGAGTCCCTCATGAATTCTTCGTCACAAAAGGGTCAGGTTGCAGCGAATATGCGATACATCCCGGATCATACCACATGGCACTGCATGATGCCGGTATTTCCGAGTATAACATTTTGAATTACTCTTCTGTTTTGCCATCTACAGCTAAGCTGGTGACTCTTGATGAGGTTGACATGCCCCCATATGGTTCTGAACTATGCACTATTATGGCAGTAGCCAACGGCTATTATGGTGAGCATATCTCAGCGGGAATAATATATGCCTGGATGTACAAGGATGATACCTGTGAAGAAAAGGTTGGAGGACTGGTGTGCGAACTTGCCGGTTACTTTGACATGGAAGCGCTTGAGGAAAGGCTTTATACCGTGCTCAAGGACCTTCATGAACGGACATTCGCAAAATACTATCTGGGTGAACCGAATGTGATCAATGAGTCTCTGACAGTCGACAAAAGGTACGGTACGGCACTGGTGTCGCTCTGCTTTGTGAACTTCACTTAGAGACCTGGTGCTCATTGCCAGCAGCCGGAGGGGAGATGTCATTAATATATTTAGTGAATAACCTTTTCTATGAATAAAACCGGTCGTTTTTTTCATTTCTTTCATCCTCCGAAAGGTTGGCGCCTTCCTGTAATACTGATTCTCGGATCGATCACCGGAATATTCCTGTTTCTTCTGAAAATATCAAATGCATCTTCTTATCTCTCAGATGATCCGAAGGTATGCATCAATTGCCATATAATGACTCCCCAGTTCGCCACATGGTCACACAGTGCTCATCGAAGCATGACCGACTGCAATGCCTGTCATGTTCCTCATGACAGTTTTCTAAGGAAGTATATGTTCAAAGCCAGCGATGGACTACGGCATGCGACTATCTTCACTCTCCGCCGTGAGCCACATTCCATTTACATCAGGGAAGCCGGACAAAAAGTGGTCCAGGAAAACTGTATCCGGTGTCATACAACTCTCTTCAGTGACGGACCAGGGATGCCGTGGGAGACAATCGCCGGCCGAAGGGAGAGACAATGCCTTGATTGTCACCGTAATACACCTCATGATAGGGTTAACAGCATCACCTCTACACCTGGTGCAATTACCCCTGAAAAAAAGGAAAAGATTTAGCCTACTCCTAAAACAATAACCTATGAAAACCATCAAGGAAGTGATCACGAAAAAGCCATGGTTCGGCTGGATTCTTTTCCTGGCATCGGCAACAATTGTGTTTTTGCTCGGAATCCTGGCCTCCTCTATCGTAGAGAGGCGCAGCGAGGCGAGGTACGCGTACCGCCCACCCACAAATCTTCAGCCATTTGAGTCTGATAACAGCATTTGGGGCAAGTTTTATCCACGTGAGTACCAAACCTTTCTATTGACTGCCGATACTTCCTTCAGAAGTAAACATGCTGGGAATAAAACCATTGATATGCTTGAGACAGACCCCGAGCTCGCGGTATTATGGGCAGGGTATGCTTTTTCAAAAGATTATTACCAGGCGAGAGGACACTTCTGGGCTGTAGAGGATATAAGAAATACTCTCCGTACCGGCTCGCCGATGACTCCTGATGCCGGTCCGCAACCCGGCACATGCTGGGCATGCAAGAGTCCGGACGTGCCAAGAATGATGGAGAAGATGGGTATTGACAGCTTTTACAAATCAAAGTGGGCGGCGCTCGGACCGGAAATGAATAATCCGATAGGATGCGCTGACTGCCATGATAGCAAGACCATGGTCCTTACCATAACGAGACCTGCACTGAAAGAGGCTTATGAAAGGCAGGGAAAGAGCATCGCTGATGCCGGCCACCAGGAGATGCGCAGCCTCGTCTGTGCCCAGTGCCATGTAGAGTACTACTTTAAGGGTGAAGAAAAATATCTAACGTTCCCATGGGACAAAGGGATGACGGTAAACGAAATGGAGAGTTACTATGACAATTATGGTTACTCTGACTGGACTCATGCTGTCAGCAGAGCTCCAATGCTAAAAGCGCAGCACCCAGATTATGAACTGTTCAGACTCGGTATTCACAGCCAGAGAGGCGTTGCATGCGCTGACTGTCACATGCCATACATAAGCGAAGGAGGGGTTAAGTTCACCAGCCACCATGTACAGAGTCCTTTGAATATGATATCAAGCACATGCGCAATATGCCACCGGCAGAGCGAGGAGGAGCTCAGAAACAATGTCTATGAACGTCAGGATAAAATTGCAGATCTGAGACACTACCTTGAAGAGATTCTTGTTTCAGCCCACTATGAGGCAAAAGCCGCATGGGATGCAGGAGCGCAGGAGGAGACAATGAAACCCGTTCTTTCACTGATAAGGCAGGCACAATGGAGGTGGGATTTTATTGCCGCCAGTCACGGCGGATCATTCCACGCACCGATAGAATCTGCCACCGTCCTGAGTAACGGAATCATCAGGGCCCTGGAGGCAAGAATTGAACTTGCTGCCTTGCTGGAAGGCATGGGTGTTAAAGAGGTTATGATCCCTGACTATTCCACAAAGGAGAAGGCCCAGAAAGCAATAGGTCTTGATATGGAAACACTTATCAGGGAAAAGGAAGAATTCAAAAAGCAGATACTGCCAGGTTGGGAAAAGGGTCTCTGAATAATTAACAGGCAGCTATCATCTTATTCCTGTTAAAAATGCCAGCAGGTGATAGATAACTGCAGCCAGGATCATCGAGACAGGTATTGTCAGCAGCCAGGCATAGAGTAGATTTATTGTTACTCCCCATCTTACAGCCGTTATCCGCTTCGTCAGGCCTACACCCATAATGGCACCGGTAATTGTATGCGTGGTGCTGACAGGGATTCCGAATGCTTCGGTGCCAAAGAGCAATACAGCACCGGCGCTTTCAGCCGCCACCCCCTCAAATGGGGTCAGCTTGGTTATTTTCGTTCCCATGGTCTTTACAATGCGCCAACCACCCATCAAAGTCCCGAGACTGATTGCCGTGTAACATCCGAGCACGATCCAGTGAGGGATATCGTGTATCCTGCCATTGACCGTTTCAATCTGAGCCCAGTGAGGTATGGCAGATGCTTCAACACCATGGAAGTACACCATAAGTGCTGCAGCAATTATCCCCATTACTTTCTGGGCATCATTGCCACCGTGACCAAGGCTGAACAGCGCTGAAGAGAGAAGCTGGAAACCCTTGAACCGCTTATCAAGCCTGAATGGATTGCCTCTCCGGCTTATCCACAACAATGCAATGGAGAAGAGGTATGATATTATCATCCCGAGAAGAGGGGCAAGAAAGATAAACGCACCTATTTTGATAATCCTGCCGGTGTGCACTACATCCCACCCAGTGTATGCGATTGCCGCTCCTGCAAAACCACCTACAAGTGTGTGAGAGGAGCTTGAAGGTATCCCCATGTACCAGGTCAGTAAGTTCCAAATTATTGCAGCAATGATACCTGCCAGTATTACCATCAGTGTTATGGCCGAAGTATCAACGATCTTGGCAATTGTGTCAGCAATGTGAAGCTCAAAGACAAGGTAGGCCAGAAAATTAAAGAAGGCAGCCCAGAGAACTGCCTGAAATGGAGTAAGCACCTTTGTTGACACTACGGTAGCTATAGAGTTCGCCGCATCATGAAAGCCGTTAATAAGATCAAATGCGAAGGCAAGAACCACAATGATTATCAGGAGTGTGAATTCCATCAGGCAACAGTTAAGCTATTTTGATAATTACTGAGGAGATGATATCGGCTACATCGTCACAACGATCCGCAGCTTTTTCAAGGGCCTGCAGTATGTCCTTTTTCTTAATCAGTTCTATTGCATCCTTTTCCTCCAGGAAGAGTTTGGCCAGGTAGCGGTGGTTCACATCATCAGCCATCTCCTCGAGCTCACTGATCTTGCGGCAGTTTTCATTGTATTTTGAAAGATGCAGCACATCCTTGAGGCCATTGAATGTAGTGTTGATTTCAATCGATGCCCTGTGTATAAGATCTGCCATTTCAATGAACTCTGACGGTATCTCTCCAACATGGTAGAGTGAAATCTTTTTTGACGCTCCGAAAATCAGGTCAACAACTGAGTCTGTGGCATGAACCAGGTCAAAGATATCCTCCCTGTCGAACGGAGTAATGAAGTTGCTGTTAAGGGTTGTAAAGAGGTTTCTGGCTATCTGGTCGCCGACACTCTCTGACTCCTTTATCTTGTCAACAAGTATATCACGTTTCACCGGGTCAGGCTCTCGCATCAGCTCCCTGAGAAGCTCCGCAGCCACAATAAGATTGGCTGATGAGTCTTTGAAAAGTGGATAGAACTTGCCCTCCTTGGGGGCAAGGAACGAAAATATCTTATCAAGTTTCATTTAAGACAATATGTAGGTTTGACAACTCGTCAAATGTAGGCCAAAGAATTCACTCTTAAAAAGAGAATTGACCTAATGTTCATTAAATGTTAATTATTAATGCTCTCATGGTACCCTTAACTTTAAGTATCTTAGCAATCGCTAAAACAGACTCCCGTCATGAAAATAACATTTTACGGTGCTGCCCGTGAGGTAACAGGCAGTAAGGTCCTCGTTGAAACTGAACATGGTAAGAAGATCCTTCTTGACTGCGGACAGTTTCAGGGAAAAGGGCTGGAGACCGACAGGATGAACCGGTCGCTTGCCTTCACTCCCGCCTCTATAGATCACATTATACTTTCACATGCACATATTGATCACTCCGGACTGATACCTTTTCTTTACCGTAACGGGTTTGACGGTTCAGTGGTTTGCACAAATGCAACACGTGATCTCTGCTCTATCATGCTGGCTGATTCAGGCAAGATACAGGAGCTTGATACATACACATTCAACAAAAAGAGGGCTAAGAAGGGTCTGTCTCCTGTTGAGCCTCTCTATACACAGGCTGACGGCGTAGCATCGATGAAACTCTTCATCGGTGTGGCATATGATCGCAAATTCCGGATAGATGAACATACAACAGTAAGGTTTACAAACACCGGTCATATGCTCGGCAGCGCTGTTGTAACAATTGAACTGAAGGAAAAAGAAGGTTTAAAACGGCTGGCCTATACCGGCGATATCGGAAGACCGGTAAACAGGATTCTCAGAAGCCCTGAACCGTTTGCCCAGGCAGACTTTCTTATTACAGAATCAACTTACGGCGATCGTCTTCATTCATCAATTGAAGAGTCAGACGAGGAGCTGTTTTCAGTAGTTAACCGTACATGTGTTGAGAAGAAAGGAAAACTGATAATCCCTGCCTTCAGTGTGGGAAGAACACAGGAGGTAGTCTATTCGCTTAACAAGCTCTACAATCAAAAGCGCCTGCCACCCGTTGATATGTATGTTGACAGTCCCCTCTCAGTTAACGCGACCAATATCTTCCGTCTTCACAGCGAATGTTTCAATGACGATGTGATGAAGGTTATGCTCACCGACCCTGACCCGTTCGGGTTCAACTCGCTCTTTTACATAAGCTCAAAGGAGGATTCAATGAGACTGAATGACATCAAAAAACCTGTCATTATAATCTCTTCTTCCGGAATGATGGAGGCCGGCAGGGTTAAGCATCACCTTGCCAACAGCATCTCCAACCCGGCCAACACTGTCCTGGCAGTGGGATACTGCGCCCCTTCAACCCTTGGGGCAAGGCTCCTGAGAGGTGAAAAAGAGGTCTCAATACACGGCAACAAATACCCGGTCAATGCTGAGATAAGAAAGATTGACTCATACTCCGGGCACGGCGATTACAAAGAAATGGGAGACTATTTATCCTGTCAGGACCCGGCAAAACTGCAGAAAGTCTTTCTCGTCCACGGCGAATATGAAACACAGGTGAAATATCAGGATTACCTTCAGAAAAGAGGGTTCAGGAACATTAATATTCCTTCCCAGGGAGAGTCATTTACGATATAAAACCTGACAATAATCCTTTTGCAGTTCTTTTGAAGATATATTTTTGCATAAAAATCCGAACCTATGTTTATCATTCTGGTAGTCATTTT
>JALOMO010000189.1 GCA_025455395.1 Bacteroidales bacterium | reverse complement strand
CCTTGTCGAGCCAATCCAGGGTGAGGCCGGCGTATTTGTTCCGGATGAAGGATATCTTAAGAAAGCCTATGACCTCTGCAAAAAAAATAATGTGCTTTTCATTGCAGATGAGGTACAGACCGGAATTGCGCGTACCGGAAAGCTGCTTGGTTGTGATCATGAAGGGGTAAGACCTGACATACTCATACTTGGCAAAGCCCTCTCAGGTGGCGCATTGCCTGTCTCAGCCGTTCTTGCCGACGATGAGATAATGCTTACCATTAAACCAGGTGAACACGGGTCTACCTTCGGAGGTAATCCGCTTGCAGGAAAGGTTGCAATTGCCGCTCTCGAGGTCGTAAAGGATGAGAAACTTGCTGAGAGGGCCGAGAAGCTTGGTAAGATCTTCCGCGACGAGATGAGAGCCGTTAAATCTGACATGATTGAGCTCGTCAGGGGAAAAGGGCTTCTGAATGCCATCGTCATAAGGCCAAAGAATGGAAAAGAGGCATGGGATGTCTGCCTGGCAATGAAAGAACTGGGAGTCCTGGCAAAACCCACACACGGACATATAATCAGGTTTGCACCTCCCCTTATCATTTCCGAGGAGCAGCTGAGAGATGCTATATCTTTGATAAAGAAAGCTATACTCCAATTTGCCTGAAGCAGTATAACCCTCTTTTGTTGTAAATATTATAGTTGAGGTTGGTAAAATAATACTACTTTTACCGGCTCAAATGACTTCTCTATGAGATACCTCTGTTATTTTGCATTTTTATTAATGCTCACTTCATGTGCCGGCACCAGCCGCAATCCAAGGATAACACATGACGAGCTTGTCATGATAACTACCAGGCTTGCTTCTGATGAATTTGCGGGCAGGGGCACGGGTACTTCCGGTGACTCGCTGGCAGCTCTATATATCAGGAAGGAATTCAGGAAGGCAAAGCTTGCTCCGCATGAAGGTGACGGTCTTCAGAAGTTCAGAGTCACAGTCTCAGCACAGATGGGTGAGGCAAATAAACTGACGATCAACAGCACTGAATATATTGCAGGAACCGACTTCGTACCTCTGGCAATATCGTCTAATGGCACTTTGAATGCTGAAGTGGCATTTTCCGGTTACGGCTTCATGGTTGCAAACGATTCGATGCAGTGGAATGATTATAAAGACCTTGATGTCAAAGGGAAATGGGTGATGGTGCTGCGCGGGTACCCCGAATCTAATCCTGCTGCATCAGCATACGGTCAGTTCAGTACAGACCGCATGAAGGTTCTGACAGCCAGGGAGAACGGTGCAGCAGGTGTACTTCTTGTCTCTGGTGAGGCATGGGATCCGGCTGACAACCTCGAGAAACCCTCAAGGGGTGAGAGCACCGCCGGCATACCTGTGCTGCAGGTCAAGAGAAGCATTGCTGACTCACTGCTGAAGCCTTCGGGCAAGACATTGGCTGAAATAGAGACAGTTGCCTTAAAAGAGCTCAGACCTCTGAGCTTTATCACATCGTCAACCGCCAACGGAGAGGCTGAGATGATAGCCAGAGAGGCTTCCACGGCAAATGTGGTGATGTATCTTGAGGGTAAAACCCTGCCTGAGGAATATATAATCGTAGGGGCACATTATGACCATCTGGGCATGGGAGGCCCGGGTTCGGGAAGCAGAGCCGTTGACACTGTCGCTGTCCACTATGGTGCCGATGACAATGCCTCCGGCGTTGCACTGATGGTTGAACTGGCAGAGAAGCTCGCTTACTCAAGGGATGGGTATGCCCGCAGCATCCTTTTCGTTGCATTTTCAGGAGAGGAGATGGGACTGCTTGGATCAAAGTACTTTGTTGAAAACATGGGGATCAAACCCTCTGATGTTAACCTGATGGTTAACCTTGATATGGTCGGAAGGCTCAAGGAGGGCAACGGTGTTCAGGTAGGAGGTGTCGGAACAGCACTGGGTTTGCGTGACAGTGTAATTGCAATTACTGACACAACAATGCTGAGTCTCAGTTTTACAGAAGAGGGCTACGGACCTTCAGACCACTCTTCATTCTACGGGAAAAATATCCCTGTGCTTGTATTTACAACAGGTGCACATCTTGACTACCACACTCCGGCTGACACTCCTGATAAGCTTAATTATGCAGGAATGGTCAGAATAGGAGAACTCCTTACAGAAATAGTATCCAATGCAGCTAATGATACGGAGAGACTTGCCTTCCAAGAGGCAGGGCCAGCAGGACCGTCGCAGTCAATGGGACGGCGTAGAGGTGTCACCCTGGGTTTAATGCCCGATTTTGCAGGCAATGTGAAGAACGGTCTCAGGGCTGACTTCGTGACACCTGGTAAGCCTGCCGCAATGGGTGGTATGGTGAAGGGAGATGTTATTGTTGCCATTGAGGATAAACCCGTTAACAATATCGAGGACTATATGTTCAGGCTGAGCCAGCTTAAACCCGGACAGACGATCACCGTTGAGGTCATTCGTGACGAAAAGAGAGAATTGCTGCTTATTCAATTGTAAAACAGATTATCAGCTACTGCATGAAAAACTTAATTTTCTGGATCATTGCCGTCCTTATAACAGTTTCGGCTGCTATGTATCAGCGCATGACGGGTCCTACATATCCGAAAAGAACAACTGTTGCCCTGGAAGGTACGGAGTATAAGCTTGCTCTTAAGAGAAGCCAGACCAATACCCATACCTGCAAGATAAAACTTGAACTACCGGCAGACATTTCCGGGAAAATATACTTCAAAAGATTCAGGGTAGATGAAGAGTGGAGTCTCTCTGATATGATTCACGACAACACACATCTCGTTGGCGAACTTCCCTCCCAGCCTGCTGCCGGAAAGCTTGAATATTACATTGTTCTTTCAACGCAGTCCGGTTCACAGGTAGAAATCTTCAGGGATGAGCCGATAGTGATAAGATTCAAGGGTAACGTTCCTGCGTTGGTTATGATACCACACATTCTCATAATGTTCTTCGCCATGCTTTACTCAAATGTTGCAGGTCTCAATGCCGCATTCGGCAGGCCACAGCAGAGAAAGCAGGGCCAGTGGGCACTCTGGCTACTGCTGGCAGGTGGAATGATTCTTGGACCGGTGGTACAGAAATATGCATTTGGCGAACTCTGGACAGGGATACCATTCGGATGGGATCTTACAGATAACAAAACGCTTATAGCAGTCATTGCCTGGATAACCGCGGTGGTAATGAACCGCAAGAAAGAGAGACCTGGCTATACTGTCGCCGCAGCCCTCCTGCTCCTGCTTGTATATTCAATACCTCACAGTCTCTTTGGCTCTGAGCTTGACTACTCTACAGGCACCGTAACACAAGGCTGAAAACTTTTTTTTACCCTCTTGATGCTTTTTTTTATCTTGTATGCAGCATTCGCGCTTTGCATTCGTCATTGCTATGAATAGTTCAAATGCGTGGGTGCAGCGTCATACATATATGAATCAGATCTTGAAACAAAGATGGAAAATGTTGAAGCAGCATTCAGGAACATTCAC
>JALOMO010000022.1 GCA_025455395.1 Bacteroidales bacterium | reverse complement strand
CTCTTCTAAAGACTCATTGATTTGCATTCGTAGGAAAGACCTTGTAGCGATTTCAGAAGGAGAAGCCGATACTTCATCTGGAATAATATCAGAAAGCATCGAGTCCTTGTCTTCTCCAATATAAACCATTTGTCTGTCTATTGTATAACTTACCGGTGATGTAGCTTCAATGGCCCGCATAACCTGCTCGAGACTGTATTCCTTTAGTGTTCCGGTGTATTTAAAATTCTTGAGCTCTTCGTTCATGAAAATTATCTTCACATCATACCTTCTCTCAATCTTCTTCGAAAGCTCCAACAACGATTCTCCTTCAATAATTAGCACACCTTCAATCCACCCCGTACTTTTCTCAGTATTATAAGCTTTTATGAGATTTACCTCTTTAACTGCACTCTTCAGGTTTTCCCCTGCAATAATTTCATCCCTGCGCTCTTCAACAGTATTAAGTGGTTGACCGGACTCCTTTGCCTCCCTGACAAATACAATCTTCTGATTGGGTGTTAAGAAAATTTCCTCTATATCGCCAGTCAAATTATTCAGTTTCTCAACTTTCAGGGATCCTCTGACAAGTGTAGCCTCAACAGTAGAGTCATCTGAATAACACTTTACGTTAAAGGCCGTTCCAAGAACCTTTAAATTCATTGCTGATGTTTTAACTTCAAAAGGCACCCGGCTTTTCTTTACATCAAAATATGCTTCTCCGTCGAGAAAAATTTCCCTGTTGTCATGATTGAACCCGGATGAATATCTTATCGTAGTCTTTGAATTAAGCCATACCTTTGAGTTGTCAGGTAAAGTTATCTCGGTCTTCTGCCCTGCAGGAGAAAAAATTGTGGTATAGGCCTCATCCGAATGAGACCCTGACCTTAAAAAATAACCTCCGGCAACTGCCCCGCCCAGTAATACGAATACGGCTGTAATTGCGGCAATATTTCTGTACTTAAGAAGATAATATTTTCCAGTATTGATAACTCTTTGGGGTGCAGACCATTTAAGTTGTTTATGTACCTTCTGCCATGCCTCATGAGTATTGGCATCGTCTCCAAATCGCTTCTGACAAGCAAGTATTCGTGCCGTATCAGCGGCTTTGTTTATCTCTTCAATGAGTTCGGGATAATTTTTTATTACTGCCTCCCAATATATGTCAAGATTCCGTATCTCACCCCGGTGTCTTACCCATCTGACGAAGCGCTCATCTGCAAGAAAATCCTTCGCAGTGTAATCTGCATAATCCTTACTAAAATCGGTCTCCAAAAGCATAATTCAATTACAGTTATAATGATTATACATAAATCAGTTATTTTATCCCATCCCTGAGAAAAAATAATCTTTATTCGTACTATTTTTCAGGAAATTGTCAGTGTATTCAGCCTTGATACGACAAGAAATATGCTTAACAGAGCTGACCCCAACTTTTCTCTAAGACGATCGAGTGCCCTGTAGATCAGCTTGTAGGTTCCGCCAATGTTCATATGAAGTATTTCCGACACCTGCTCGTACGACATCTCCTCATAAAATCGAAGGAAAATAGCCTCCCGTTGTCTTGGTGTAAGGATTGAGAGGCAATCCTGAATTTTCCTGATTACGTCGCTCTCGGCTTCATGCTCAATGATAATCTGATCTGGCGCAAGTTCGATCTTGAACTCATACCGTTCATCATCAAGCCTTTCCATGATATTTGAGGCCTGCTTCTTTAGCTTTCTGAAAATTATCGAGCGGTAAGCCTTAAAAAGATAGTGCTTTACATTCCCGGTATCTCCAAGCGAAAGCTTATTGTTCCACAACCTGATGAAAAGTTCCTGTGCAGATTCTTCAATCAGATGCATGTTAGGCGTAAACCTGTGACCGTAGTTTAACAGAAGAGAATAGTAAGATTTAAACAATTTCTCCAGAGAGGATTCGTCCCCCTTACGGAAAGAGTCCCACAGTTCAAGATCATATTCTGAATTAATATTTGACACCCCCAAAAAGTTTACACTTCAAAAATAGAACACAATTAGACATATCGGACAGATTTCGAAGATAAAAAGGATGTTTCCTGCAAATTCAACTAGATCTCAGTGCCTTATCTGATCATAATGGACTCCCTTGCCCCTAAAGATAAGCTTGAATAAAAGGGCATTCGATATTTTAAATATTTGACATGTAATATTCTGAAACGTACCTTTGGTATATTTGAGGTGCACCATCTTAAAGAATGAAAATAGCAAGGACTACTAACAGTTATGAAAAGTAACTTTCTCGGGATTGACGTCGGTTCTGTTGCGGTCTCATTTGCTGAAACGGACGAAAACAACAGGATAGTTCATGCCGGTTATGCCTTCCATAAAGGCAGGATAGCCGAAACTCTTCATTCGTTGCTAAAAAAAATAGATCCTGAAAACATTAAAGCTGTCGGATATACTTCTTCATCGCGATCAATTATCAATAGGGGAAGATCAGTCGACCCGAGAGTAGCTTTTATTACTGCAGCCAGACATTTTCATCCGGAGGTTCGTTCATTGCTGATAATCGGTGCCGAGAAATTCGGGCTGGTCACCTTCGATGATAAAGGTGAGTACAGTAACTATAAGTCAAACAGTTCATGCGCAGCAGGCACCGGCAATTTTCTCGACCAACAGGCGGAGAGGTTAAACCTCCAAAGCATTCAGGAATTCAGCAAAATTGCTTTTGAGAATAAAGGGAAGATTCCTTTGATAGCCTCGCGGTGTGCCGTATTTGCCAAGACCGACCTTATCCATGCGCAACAGGAGGGCTTCTCACTCTCTGAAATATGCGACGGCTTATCATACGGACTGGCAAAGAATATTGTTGATACTGTATTTAAAGGCGATGCCCGGGAAGAGGTTGTCGCAGCCGGTGGCGTCGCTCTCAATAAATCAGTGATCAGCCATATTGAACAGCTCACCCGCCTACGGATCACTGTCGATGAATGTGCCCACGTTTACGGTGCAATAGGAGCCGCAATGCTCTCTGCCGGTAACGGTGCGGAGGTTGACGAACAGCCGTTAAGTATAAGTGATCTTATTTCACCTGAACGGAAGGAGAAGAAATATTACCATCCGCCACTGCAGCTTAAGTTTTCGGAGTATCCCGACTTCGGGGCCCACAAAATTTATGAATTCCGTTCTGCCCTGTTCCCCTCGATGAAACCTGTTGAAGTCGACCTGTACTCGTCATTGACAGGATGCGACGCAGGGTCACTCTCACTCGGTATTGATATCGGATCAACCAGCACCAAAGCTGTTCTGCTTGACAGGAATAAAGAGGTGATGGCAGGCTTTTACACCCGCACATCGGGCCAGCCACTGCAGGCTGTGCAGGTTATCTTTGAAGCAATATCCGATTATTCGGAGAAACATAAGGTCAGTTTCACCATATCAGGTGCAGGGACCACAGGCTCAGGAAGGAAGTTCACGGGAAAAATCATCGGCGCCGACATTATCCTAGATGAGATAACGGCCCATGCCAGGGCTGCCTGGGAGCTGAACAGGGAGACAGACACCATCATTGAGATCGGCGGACAGGACTCCAAGTTCACATCGATGCGAAATGGCATGGTAACATTTTCAGTAATGAATAATGTATGTGCCGCCGGAACAGGAAGCTTCATTGAGGAACAGGCCAAAAGGCTGGGCTGCTCATTGTATGAATATGCCGACAGGGTTGAAAAGGTCAGGTCCCCTATGGCAAGTGACCGCTGCACGGTCTTCATGGAGCGGGATCTCAATCACTACCTGATGGCAGGCTATTCGACCGAAGAGATACTTGCGGCTGTGCTCCATTCAACCTGTGAGAACTACTTCACCAGGGTAGCCTCCAGGGTCACAATCGGCAATCATATTTTCTTCCAGGGGGCAACAGCAAAAAACAGGGCCCTGGTAGCAGCAATGGAGCAAAAACTTAAAAAACCGGTAATGGTTTCAAGGTATTGCCACCTGACCGGCGCCCTCGGTGTGGCCCTTGAACTTGCAGACCAGAATCTTACAGGATCAAAATTCAGAGGTCTCGACCTTTATAAAAAGACTATTCCGGTCAGGTCTGAAGTATGTGAGCTGTGCACAAACCACTGTAAACTAAAAGTTGCTGATGTAGATGGCCAGACAGAAGCTTACGGATTCCTGTGCGGCAGAGATTACAACACACACAAATTTGTCAGGAACAAATCACTCAGCTTTCAGCTTCTGAGAAAAAGAAAAGAGCTTTTCAGACAATCTGCCTCACCGGGAAAAAAAACAGCGATCATTGGCATCCCGGCCGGATTACACCTTTTTGAAGAGATCCCTTTCTGGCAGAAATTCTTCGATCTCCTTTCATTCACAACTGTCTCCAGCGAAGAATATATGACTCCGTCTAAAGATGGCAAGAACCTGTGCGGCGCCGAGTTTTGTGCCCCGATTGCCGCCATGCACGGACATGTTGATTATCTGAATGATAAGGCCGATTATATTTTCCTGCCTGTATATATCGAGGAACCACATGAGACAAAGTTGAACAAACAGTACTGTTATTATACACAGTATGTTTCATCTGTCATATCTGTCCGGAAAAATCTTAATAACGGCAAAAAGCTGCTGACGCCGGTGCTCAAATCTTCCCAGGGTGAGATATACATGCGCATGGAGCTGTATAAAATGTTCAAATCAGCCGGTATTAATGATATCGGATTTCTGAATATCAGCCTGGCGTATGAAAAGGCAATGAATCATGTCCGTTCTGCAAATGAGAAGTGGAAAGCTCTTTATGAAAGCGCAACAAAGGATCTTGATGACATCCATGTTATGCTCCTCGGACGCCCCTATACGGTTTTGTCGCCGGCAATGAACAACTCAATCCCTGAGATCATTGAAAAAATGGGCATAACAACTTTTTATATGGATATGATGCCCTTCAGGCAAACTGATGGCCTGATAACCGAAGATCTCATCAGGACAATAAAATGGAAGTTCGCATCTAAAATACTTTATGCTTCCGAGATGGCAGCCAGAACAGAAAATTGTTACCCTGTCCTGATAACTTCATTCAAATGTTCACCTGATTCGTTTGTGATTGAATACTTCAAGGAGATCCTCGATAATTACAGGAAGCCTTACCTTATCCTGCAGCTCGACGAACATGATTCAACCGTTGGATATGAAACGAGAATTGAGGCAGCAGTAAGGGCCTTCCGCAATCACCGGAAAAGTAATTCAGGGGAGAGTCAGGGTAACCGCCTCACCGGGTCGCCGGAGAACATAGCTGCAGAGACTGAAGAGGCCCTGTTGTCTGATACCTCAATGTATCGTCATGTCAAATCGCTTGTCCGCGATGCCTCTGTGATACTCAAAGCCCACTCCATCGATTTCAGGCTTTTCAGCCGCGAGATTGTGAAGGCTGAAGCACAGGACAGCAATATATCGAGGACTGTTTTCACCGGGGCAAGGAATCTGGGCAGCAAGACTCTGTTGCTGCCCTACTGGGATCCCTACACCGGACCACTGCTTGAGGCTGTTCTTAAAAACAGCGGTATAAATGCCCGGCTTGTCGACAGCAGCGTCGAATCAGTGCAGAGAAGCCTGAGCCTTAATACCGGCCAGTGCCTTCCACTGAATATCATTGTGCAGGACTCGATCGATTATATCGAGGCAAACGGTCTTGATCCATCCGATACAGCTCTGTGGATGATGAAGACAAAGCTTTCGTGCAACCTCGCCATGTTCCCATGGTTCATGAAGAAACTGCTTGAGGATTATGGTAAAGGAATGGAGCATGTCTCAGTTTATGTGGGCGATGTCATATTTTACGATTTTTCACTGCAGACAGCAATAAATGCCTACCTGGCATACATGTTCGGCGGATATATCCGCAAGATAGCCTGCTCTGTCCGGCCGTATGAAATAACAGCGGGAACCACAGATGCAGTTGTCAGCCAGTCGCTCTCAAGGCTCCGCTATGCCTTCCTGAACGGCAGGTATAAAGAGGAGATACTGGAAAAGATCATAAGCGATTTTGAATCAATTCCTGTCGTAAGAACACCACGGCCCAAAGTTGCAATATTCGGTGACCTGTATGTCAGGGACAATGACATGATGAACCAGGATCTGATAAAAACCATTGAGGAGAACGGAGGCGAGGTCATTACCACTCCTTACAGCGAATACATGAAGATCATTGCCGATCCAATCATTGAAAGAACTTTGAAGGAGGGTCGGTACAGGGATTATGTCAAGGTCAGATTCCTGAAGTCACTCATCCCCCTTGTGGAGGAGAAGTACAAAAAGTATTTTACCAGTTATACCGGGGAGGCGGGTTTTGAATCTTCGGCCGAGATGGATGAGTGGCTGAATAAGTTCGGCCTCAATATACTGCACAAAGGCGAATCATTTGAGAATATACTCAAGATACACAGCCTGATCACGCAGCATCCTGACCTTGACCTGTTCATCCAGACCAACCCCTCCTATTGCTGTCCTTCACTGGTGACAGAGGCGATGAAATCAAGGATAGAGGAGGTGACAGGAGTGCCGGTACTGACAATCGAGTATGACGGAACTGCAGGATTCAAGAATGAAGACCTCATCCCCTATCTGAAGTACAGGAACGTCAGAACAAAGGTTAAGGCTTAGGTTAAGGTTGAGGTTGAGGTTGAGGTTTAGGTTTAGTGGTAAGGTTAATATATTGTTTCCCCTCCTAAGTTAGGAGGGGAGCCGTCCGCCAGCTGGCGGACGGGGGGTGGTCTGTCCCTGTCAGAGCTAAGAGCGAGGAGCGGGGAGCATGGAGGGGTTTTCGGTTGTCAGTTATCGGTTATCAGTTGTCAGTTAATTCCCTTGTACCTTGAACCCTCAAACTATCAGACCCTCAGATTGAAGAGCAGAGCGAAGCGATAAATCAATATAGCAATGAACAAACCAAAAATTGAATTTCCGCAGAAAGGGATGGATGGTGACGATATTATCTCCCGGCTTAAAGAGCTCAAGGCAAACGACGCATCATGGCGTAACGGCCGCATGTTCGGTTATGTGTACCACCCGGGTGCCAGGGAGGCGAAGACTATTGAGCAGGCATACCAGCTCTTCTTTGCCGACAACGCCCTTAACCCTTCTCTCTTCGCGTCACTGAAGACCCTTGAGAACGAGACTGTCGCGATGGTGGCAAGCCTGCTCCATGCAACGGAGGATTGTGCCGGCAACATGACTACAGGAGGCTCGGAGAGCATACTCGTGGCCGTCAAGACGGCGCGTGACTGGGCAAAACGACACAGGCCATATATCAGAGACCCGGAAATAATAGCCCCGGTGACAATACACCCGGCATTCTCCAAATCGGCAGACATGGTGGGTATCCATATCAGGTATGCCTCACTGAACCCTGATAAGAGAGTGAATCCGACAGAGGTTGAGAAACTGATAAACGGAAATACAATAATGATCACCGTGTCAGCACCCTGCTACCCTTACGGTGTCATTGATCCTGTGGAAGAGATCGCCACCATTGCACTGAAATATGAGCTTCTGATGCATGTCGATTGCTGCATGGGTGGACTGATGCTTCCTTTCGTCGAGAAGCTGGGTTACCCGGTGCCTCCGTTCGACTTCCGTGTCAGGGGAGTGACATCGATATCGGCTGACGTTCATAAGTACGGTTATTCGTCAAAAGGATCATCAGTAACTATTTACAGAACTCATGAGCTCAGGAAGTTCCAGTATTTTGTCTTCAGCGACTGGCCCGGAGGCCTCTATGCCTCACCTACCATGCTCGGCACAAGGTCGGGAGCACCCATTGCGGCAGCATGGACTGCCCTGAAGGCGATAGGGATGGATGGCTACCTGAAGATGGCTGCAGAGGTGATGACCACAACAAATAAGATACAGGAAAGCATCAAAGCCATTCCCGGATTCAGGGTGATAGGAGAACCCGCCATGAGCGTCTTTGCCTTTACATCGGATAAGCATGACATATACCTTATAGGCGACGAGCTGGCGAGAAACGGCTGGAACCTCGACAAGCTGCAATTTCCTCCGGCGCTGCATATGACAATTTCAAATCTTAACTGCGGTCATGAGGATGAATTCATTGCAGCACTGAAGGAGGCCGTCGCAGTTATTGAAGGCCATAAGATCAAATCCGCCTCATCACATGTGGTTGTCTATTTAGCCAGGGCGTTCTCAAGGCTGCTTCCTGACAGCTGGTTCAGAAAACTCTCATCAAGGTTCACCTCACTGATGAACAAGGGTGATGGTAAATCTTCAGGTACAGGAGCGGCAGCTTACGGCATCATGGCCTCAATCAACAACCGCGAAAATGTGGACGAGATAATGCTGGATGTACTTGATAAGCTGTATACTGTATAGCTCAGGGCGCAGGGCATGGGGCAAGGAGCAAGGCGTGAGGCGTGAGGCGTGAGGCGTGAATGCAATTGTATTGTGGCATAGTTTCCCCTCCTGAGTGAGGAGGGGAGCCGTCCGCCAGCTGGCGGACGGGGGGTGGTCTGTCGCTGGCAGAAGAAAGAACGACAGCGAACCGAAGTCCAGAGACTTGCTATAAAAAAAATTTTGATCCAACATATAAATATCTTATCTTTGTTTATTCCTATTTAGGAATTATTCCTATCTGATGAAAGCTGATGAATATAAAGAGAGGCTGAAACAAAGCGGCCTCAAGGTTACTCCGCAACGAATGGCGGTCATGGAAGCGGTTGAGATGCTAAACAGCCACCCCACCGCTGACGAGGTGATCCATTATATCAGGCAGAATTATCCTGCAATTGCAACCGGCACCGTCTACAAGACCCTTGACACACTGGTCGAAAAGGGCTTGATCCGAAGGGTCAAGACTGATCGCGATATAATGAGATATGATGCCATTCTTCAATCGCATCACCACCTCTACTGTGCTGTCAAAGAGCGTATTGAAGACTATTATGATGAAGAACTTGACAGGCTTCTGAATGATTACTTTACCCGAAAAAAGATTAAGGATTTCAATATTGAAGAGATAAGGCTCCAGATCGTCGGAAGATTCCCGGATTGTGATAAAGAGAAACATAAGATACATAAACATTAAAACTGAACCAGATGGCACAAAAAGGAAGAGAAATTGTAAAGATGAATGTTGATGAGCTCATCAACCTCCTTAACAAAGCGCTGGCTGACGAGTGGCTGGCATATTACCAGTACTGGATCGGAGCGAAAGTAGTAAAAGGCCCGATGAAGGATGCCGTTATCTCTGAACTGACACTGCATGCAACAGAAGAGCTGGCCCATGCAGAGCTTTTGTCAACACGTATTATACAACTTGGCGGTATACCCGTGTTGTCTCCTGCTGAATGGATGAAGATAACCAATTGTGGTTATGACATACCCTCAGATCCATGGGTTGAGGAGATACTGAAACAGAATATCAAAGGCGAACAGTGTGCAATCAAAACCTACAACAGCCTTCTTGATATAACCCGTACCGGAGATCCTGTCTCCTATAATGTCATACTAAGCATCCTGTCGGATGAGGTTGAGCATGAGGAGGACCTTGATGCACTCAGGGAAGACCTGGAGCTGATGCTTGCTAGAAGACAGTGATCTAATTGGAATTAAGAATTAAGAGTTAAGAATTATTAATCAACTTATAAGATAATTATGGAAAACACACAGACTTTTTCAATGCCGCGCATTGGCGACAAGGCGCCTGAATTCAAGGCAGTAACAACACAGGGTGAGATCAACTTCCCTTCAGATTATTCAGGAAGCTGGGTAATACTTTTCAGTCATCCTGCTGACTTCACTCCGGTATGCACATCGGAGTTCATGACTTTTGCCTCTATGGAAGAGAAATTTGCAAAAGCCAACACAAAGCTTGTCGGGCTCTCCGTTGACGGTCTCTACAGCCATATAGCATGGCTCCGCACAATCAAGGAGAAGATCGAGTACAAGGGTATGAAGAATGTGGAGGTAAACTTCCCGCTTATCGAGGACATCACAATGGAGGTTGCCAGGAAATATGGGATGCTTATGCCCGGCGAGAGCAGCACAAAGGCTGTCAGGGCTGTTTTCTTCATTGATCCCAGAGGTGTAATACGTACGATCATCTATTATCCTCTGAGCCTCGGACGCAACTTCGAGGAGATCTACCGTATCGTACTAGGACTGCAGACCGCAGAAGCTTTCTCCGTCGCTCTTCCTGCAGACTGGCAGCCGGGAGATGATGTCATTATCCCGACAGCCGGATCATGCGGCGTAGCCAAACAGCGCATGGAGAGCAAGGATGAGATGAAGTGCTACGACTGGTTCTTCTGCACGAAGAAACTGGATAAGGAGAAGGTGCTCAATACTGTGCTGAAAAAATAAACCCACAAAACAAATATGGGTTATTTATGATGGTAGAGACGTTGCATGCAACGTCTCTACATGTTTATGCAAAATGATTTGCCTTGATATAATGGACCGACGCGCAAATTGCGCGTCGCCACAGTTTTAATATGATTTAATATGCACGTTTTTGACCGCGCGGCCTGACGGGTCATTCTGGTTGCGGAACGACTCATCCCACTGGAGCGCTTCCGGTGTGCTGCAGGCAACAGAGGCCACTGAAGGAACCGTAAGCGCTGCCGTCTCTGAAGGGAAGTGCTCGGTGAATATTGACCTGTAATAATACTCCTCCTTTGTCCTGGGGGTGTTCAGCGGGAACCTGAACCTCGCAGTTGCCATCATTTCATCACTGATTTCACGCGAGGTGAGCTCCTTCAGTGTATCAATCCAGCTGTACCCAACCCCGTCTGAAAACTGCTCTTTCTGCCTCCATACAATCTTCTCCGGGAGGTAGCTCTCAAATGCCTTGCGCAGTATCCACTTCTCCATCTTTCCGTTGCCAGCCATCTTGTCGGCAGGATTAAGACCCATGGCCACATCAAGGAACTCCTTATCGAGGAAAGGGACCCTTCCTTCCACGCCCCAGGCGGCAAGTGCCTTGTTTGCCCTCAGACAGTCGTAGAGATGTAATTTACTGAGCTTCCGTACCGTCTCCTCATGAAACGCTTCCGGGCCGGGTGCCTTATGAAAATAGAGATAGCCGCCAAACACCTCATCAGCCCCCTCGCCTGACAGCACCATCTTCACCCCCATTGATTTTATAACCCTGGCTATAAGGTACATTGGCGTAGAGGCCCTCACGGTAGTGACATCATATGTCTCAAGATAGTAGATGACATCACGCACTGCATCGAGGCCCTCCTGCACGGTTATGTGTATCTCATGATGGATGGTGCCGATGTGGTCAGATACCTCCCTGGCAGCTGCCAGGTCGGGTGAACCCTCAAGACCGACAGCAAAGGAGTGCAGCTGTGGCCACCAGGCCTCTTTGCTGTCATCGGTCTCAATGCGGCGTGCTGCAAATCTCTTTGTAATAGCTGAGATGACTGAGCTGTCAAGCCCGCCGGAGAGAAGAACGCCATATGGCACGTCAGACATCAGCTGCCGGTGAACCGCCTGCTCAAGGGCACTACGTAAATCATCAATGCTGCTGTTATTATCCTTCACGGCCTCAAATGATATCCAGTCGCGGTGATACCATTTCATCAACCCTCCCTCCTTACTGAAGAAACAGTGCCCGGGAGGGAAGATCTCAATTTTTTTACATACACCTTCCAGGGCTTTAAGTTCCGATGAGAAATAAAAGTTACCATAGATATCCCATCCCATATAAAGTGGGATTATACCAATATGGTCACGGGCAGCAAGGTAACAGTCGTTTTTTTCATCATAAAGTACAAAGGCGAAGATTCCGCTCAGTTCATCAAGAAAATCCTTGCCCTTTTCAGCATAGAGGGCGAGTATTACCTCGCAGTCAGACTGTGTCATGAACTCATAGCTATCCTTATATCTTGCCCTTATCTCCCGATGGTTATATATCTCGCCGTTGACACCAAGGATAAGCCTACGGTCTTTGCTGAAAAGCGGCTGTCTTCCTGACTGAGGATCAACAATTGAAAGCCTTTCATGTGCTATGATTGCCTTCTCACCGCAATAGATGCCTGACCAGTCGGGTCCGCGGTGTCTTAATTTCTTCGACATCTCCAGCACCTGGGGCCTCAGCTCCTGTGCACTCACCTTCAGGTCAAACACACCTACAACACCACACATATAATAAATAATGATTTATGATTGTAAAGGTGCAAAAATATCATTATTTATTATATTTCAATAAATATTTTAATCTGATCCCCGGTGTTTTATTAAATTTATTAAAATTATCTGTGTAACGACGCGCAGGTTGCGCGTCGCTACAGTTTTTTATTGTACTGGTCAAAAAAATCATTTCCCTTATCATCGGTCAGGATAAATGCCGGCATGTTTTTCACCACGATCCTTCTGACGGCCTCCATACCCATCTCTTCGAAGGCAACAACCTCTGATGAAAGGATATTTTCGGCTGCCAGCACTGCTGCTGGCCCTCCGACCGAACCGAGGTAGAACCCGCCATGCTTTTTACATGCCTCGATCACCTGGCGTGAACGGTTTCCTTTGGCAAGCATTACCATTGACCCGCCGAGACTCTGAAAAAGATCAACATACCCGTCCATTCGTCCTGCCGTCGTAGGACCGAACGATCCTGAAGCCATTCCCTGGGGTGTCTTTGCAGGGCCGGCATAATAAATCGGGTGGTTTTTGAAGTACTCCGGCATAGGCTTTCCCTCGTCGAGAAGCTGCTTAATCCGCGCATGGGCCATGTCGCGGGCAACAATCAGCGTGCCGCTCAGGCTCAGCCTGGTCTTAACAGGGTATTTTGTCAGCTCGGCAAGTATCTCTTTCATAGGCCTTTCAAGGTCAATCTCAACAGCCTTGTCCAGTTCTGGGGCCTTATCAGGCATGAACTTTGCCGGGTTGGTCTCAAGCTGCTCGAGAAAGATACCTTCAGCCGTGATCCTGCCTTTTATGTTCCTGTCAGCGCTGCAGCTGACACCAAACCCGACAGGGCATGAGGCTGCATGGCGAGGCAGGCGTATCACCCTGACGTCGTGCACAAAATATTTCCCTCCGAACTGAGCCCCGACACCGTATTCATGGCAGATTGTCTCCACCCTCCTTTCCCAGTCAAGATCACGGAAAGCCCTGCCCGAAATATTCCCTGTTGTCGGCAGGTCGTCAAGATAACCTGCTGATGCCAGTTTGACGGTCTTCAGAGTCATCTCCGCCGAGGTGCCTCCGATCACTATTGCAAGATGGTAAGGAGGGCAGGCAGAGGTACCAAGGTCCTCAATCTTCTCGCGAATGAATTTCGTGAGGGAAGCTTCGTTCAGCAACGACTTCGACTGCTGATAGAGGAATGTCTTATTGGCTGATCCGCCTCCCTTGGCGACAAAAAGAAACTTGTATTCATCGCCCTGGCAGGCTGTAATATCTATCTGTGCCGGAAGGTTGCTGCCGGTGTTTTTCTCATTGAGCATTGTCGACGGCACAATCTGGGAGTAGCGAAGGTTCTTCTCACCGTAGGTCTGAAAAATCCCTTTGCTCAGATGTTCTGCATCATCTGTGCCTGTCCATACATTTTCACCCTTGTATCCAATCACTATTGCAGTACCGGTGTCCTGGCACCACGGGAGCTTTCCCTCCGCGGAGATTACACTGTTGCGAAGCATGATCCAGGCAACAAAGCGGTCATTGTCAGTCGCCTCCGGGTCCTTAAGTATTTGTGCGAGCTTTTCAAGGTGTGAACTGCGCAGGTAAAAGTTGACATCGATGAATGCCTGCTCTGCAAGGAGCTGCAGTGCTTCAGGGTCAACCTTCAGCAGTCGTCGTCCGCAACATTCTGTAACCTGAACATGGTCAGAGGTAAGTTTGCGGTATTCCGTCAGGTCTTCCCCATGCTGGAATGGTTTTTCATAGATAAACTCGGCCATAGTATAGTTGTTTAAGTGAGGGTCTATCAAATATAGTAAATGAATTTGTTGCTGCATAATTAAAATTGCACAAGGTTCATGGTGCAAGGGGCATGGAGCATGGAGCATGGAGCTAGGCGTGAAGCATGAGGCGTGAGGCGTGCGTGCAATTGAATTGTTGTATAGTTTCCCCTCCTGAGTCAGGAGGGGTACGTCCCGATCCATCGGGACGGGGGGTGGTCTGTCCCTGCCGGAGCTGGGAGCGTGGAGCAAGGAGCCATCCTGCGCCAAGGCCTCGGATGGCAAATCATGGGGCATGGAGCGAGGAGATCAAGGTGAAGAGCGTAAAGCGTAGTGACTTTAGACCTTCAGACATGAGACCTTCAGACATGAGACCTTCAGACCCACCACCGGCATCAGTATATATTATTTAGAATTGATCTAAATAGCTGGGCTATATAAAATAATTCCCTCCGGCCGAAAACGTTTGAAATAACAAATCCGGCGCAAACGCCCGAAAAATCAAGGCCGAGATGCAATAAAATGGTATTGCGGAACCGGATTTTAGACTAATTTTGAATAGCATTAACAAACAGGGGTAATAAAATAACACTGAAGAGATTATGAGCATGACCTACAGGCAGAAGCCAAGACTCTCATTCATGCAGATATGGAACATGAGCTTCGGCTTCTTGGGCATACAGTTTGGCTTTGCCCTCCAGAATGCAAATGTGAGCCGCATCTTTGAGACTCTCGGTGCAAAAGTCGATGACATTCCGATCCTCTGGGTTGCTGCCCCGGTAACAGGACTGATAATTCAACCTATCATCGGGCACATGAGCGACAGGACATGGAACCGTCTCGGGCGGCGGCGCCCTTATTTTCTTGTTGGAGCAATACTTGCGTCACTGGCACTCTTCTTTATGCCCAACTCACCGGCACTGTGGGTGGCAGCAGGGACACTGTGGATCATGGATGCCTCTATAAACGTCTCCATGGAACCCTTCAGAGCATTTGTCGGTGACATGCTCTCTTCTGAACAACGCACCAGGGGATTTGCCATGCAGAGCTTTTTCATAGGCACAGGTGCTGTCGTCGCCTCTGCCCTGCCCTACATTCTGACCAACTGGTTCAACGTACCAACCGAACCGGCACCTGGTAAACTCATCCCGATGAATGTCAAGCTTGCGTTTTATATCGGAGGTTGTGTCTTCTTCCTGGCTGTACTCTGGACAATCATCAGCACCAAGGAATACTCTCCTGAGGAGCTGGAAGAGTTTGACAAGGGCTCCTCCTTCGCCAAGGCTACGGAGGATAAAGCGCAGGGCAAGGGGCAGGGAGCAGGGGGCGGGGAGTCCTCCTTCGCCAAGGCTCCGGACTTCGTCCGACGAAGCGGACTACGTCCGGCGAAGTCAGAGGGCAAAGCTCGGGGAGATATTAATTTCTACAGGCCGGGGTTGATCTGGCTGGCGGCAGGTGGTGTGCTGACATTTGTGCTATCTCGCATGGACATTGAAAAGGAGCTCTATATCCTTGGCGGCGGACTGACACTGTTTGGCATACTCCAGCTGCTGGCAGGGGCCCTACAGTCAGCAGGTAAAAAAGAGAACGGCCTCAACTCCATACTCACCGACCTGAGGAATATGCCACCAACCATGGGCCAGCTGGCCGTGGTACAGTTCTTCTCGTGGTTCGCCCTTTTTGCCATGTGGATCTACACAACATCGGCCGTCACCTCGCAGGTCTACGGCACCAGCGACACATCCACCGAGCTCTATAACAAGGGAGCAAACTGGGTAGGTGTCCTTTTTGCAGTATATAACGGGTTTGCTGCTGTAGTGGCATTCCTGCTGCCTGTGCTTGCAAAAGCGACCAGCAGGAAGATAACACACTCTATCAGCCTGGCGGCTGGCGGCATAAGCCTCATCTCAATAAGTCTCATTGGCTCGCCTGAGCTGCTGATACTACCCATGCTCGGGATAGGTATGGCATGGGCAAGCATTCTTTCAATGCCCTATGCAATACTGACAGGCTCACTGCCACAGAACAAAATGGGGGTATTTATGGGCATCTTCAACTTCTTCATAGTGATACCGCAGATATTGGCAGCAAGCATCCTGGGCAGCATGGTGAGACATCTCTTTGCCGGTAATACAATGAATGCTCTTATAGCCGGAGGAGTATCAATGATGATAGCAGCAGCGATGGTGATATTTGTTAATGATGTTGATGACATACGATAGTAATGGACCTCAGGGGATGTATTTTTGACCTCGACGGCGTGATCGTTGACACTGCGAAGTACCATTACCTCGCCTGGAAACGTCTTGCCGCCGAGCTGGGCTTTGAATTCAGTGAAGAACATAACGAAGCACTCAAGGGGGTGAGCCGGATGGCCTCCCTGGAGATACTCCTGAAGGTTGGAGGGATGAAGGTAAGCGATGAAAAAAAACATGAGCTGGCAGATAGGAAAAACGGGTGGTACGTAGAGTACATCTCTGACATGACCCCTGAGGAGATACTCCCGGGCAGTGTTGAGTTCCTTGAGCAACTGAGGAAGGAAGGCATCCGCACCGCTATCGGCTCAGCAAGCAGAAATGCCGGGACAATACTTGACGGAATCAGGCTTCGCGGTTATTTCGATGTTATTGTCGATGGCAATAAGATACACAGAGCAAAGCCTGACCCTGAGGTATTTGTCAGAGGTGCAGAGGAGATGAACCTGACGCCTTCACAGTGCGTTGTTTTTGAAGATGCCCGGGCGGGTATAGAGGCGGCAATAGCCGGTGGAATGAAATGTGTAGGTGTGGGAGACCCCCTGTTGCTTAAAAGAGCAGACATCGTCATCCCTGATATGAGGCATGTTACAGTTGAACAGTTAAGAAATCTTTAATGTGAAATGAACGATTCACGTTTTCAGTCCGATGAGTGGAAGATCATCGAGACACGATTTGAGCCGGAGAAAGGTCGCGACTCGGAGAGCATCTTTGCCCTCGGAAACGGTATGATGGGGCAGCGCGCCAACTTTGAGGAAACATATACTGGTGATTCACTGCAGGGCACATACGTGGCAGGAGTCTATTATCCTGACAAGACCGTCGTAGGATGGTGGAAGAACGGATACCCGGAATATTTCGCCAAGGTGCCGAATGCCCCGTCATGGACAGGAATTGAGGTGACGATAGACGGCGAGACTCTTGACCTTGCCCGTTGCGAGGTGAAAGAATTCCGCAGGGAGCTTGACATGAGGGAGGGCCTCCTGACAAGGACATTTGCTGCCGTCATGCCATCAGGAAGAAGAGTAAACGTTACTGCCCGTAGGTTCCTTTCCATGAGTGACCCTGAACGTGCTGCCATTAGCTATTCCGTTGCAATTACCGGTGGAAGCGGACAGCTGCAGATCACTCCCTGGCTTAACGGTGATGTTTATAACGAAGATGCAAACTACGGCGAGAAGTTCTGGGAGAAAGAAATGGGCTTGTGCGATGGGCTCAGAGCAGTGGTGGTGGCGCAGACACGCAAGACGGGCTTTGTTGTGGCCACAGCGATGGAAAACACCCTGACAGTCAACGGATGGGCCGCAGCAGTGACACCTGCAGTAAAAGCAGGAAAGATGACAGCACACTGTACCTACACATGCGATTATTCTCCGGGCGACCTGTTCGAGTTAAGAAAATATGTTGCGGTGCTCTCTTCTATGAATCATTCTGCAGAAAACATAGGCCACCAGGCGATGAGGGCAGCCGGTGAAGCGGCACAGGCAGGATTTGATTCCATGCTTCAGAGTCATATAAAGGCATGGAGCGCCAAATGGGAACACGGTGACATAGTAATCAAGGGTGATATTGAGGCTCAACAGGGTATCAGGTTCAACATCTTCCAGCTCAACCAGACCTATACCGGCGAAGATCCAAGACTTAACATAGGCCCGAAGGGCTTCACGGGAGAGAAGTACGGCGGAAGCACTTACTGGGATACCGAGGCGTTCGCCTTTCCCTTTTACCTGAGTACTGCCGACACACATGTCGCTCGCAACCTGCTGCTCTACAGGTATAAGCATCTTGAGAAAGCAATTGAGAACGCCGGCAAGCTGGGATTCAGCGGCGGGGCTGCCCTATACCCGATGGTGACAATGAACGGGGAAGAATGCCATAATGAGTGGGAGATAACATTCGAGGAGATACACCGCAACGGTGCCATAGCCTATGCCATCTATAACTATGTCAGGCATTCAGGCGACCATGATTACCTTACCGGCTACGGTCTGGATGTGCTTATCGCTATCTCGCGTTTCTGGGCACAGCGGTGCAACTGGTCTGACGAGAAGAAAAAATATGTTATCCTCGGCGTTACCGGGCCCAACGAGTATGAGAATAACGTCAACAACAACTGGTACACAAACATGCTGGCCAGATGGACACTCAGATATACTGTATCTTTGCTTGAAGGGCTCCGCACCTCAAGTCCTGTTAAATACAACGGCATCCTTGCACGCACCAGGCTCAGACCCGAAAAAGAGATCAGCCACTGGATTGAGATAGAGCAGAATATTTATCTTCCTGACCACCGAGATCTTGGTATATTCCTTCAGCAGGACGGATTCATGGACAAGGTGCAACAGACAACTGCTGACCTTGATCCTGCAGAGCGACCGCTGAACCAGCATTGGTCATGGGACCGCATTCTGCGTTCAGTCTTTATCAAGCAGGCCGACGTGCTTCAGGGAATATACTTTTTTGAGGATGAATTTGACGAGGATACCATAAGGCGCAACTTTGACTTCTATGAATCCCGCTGCGTACATGAGTCTTCACTGTCACCCAGCATTCATTCAGTCATCGCAGCCAGGCTCCACGACACTGACAGGGCCTATACACTCTATCTTCGAACAGCAAGACTCGACCTCGATGACTATAACAGGGAGGTGAAGGATGGTCTTCATATAACCAGCATGGCAGGTACATGGCTCTCTATTGTTGAAGGATTCGGCGGTATGAGGATACATAATGACAGGGTCTGCTTCAACCCGGTCATACCCGCTGCATGGAAGTCATACTCATTCATTATCAGGTTCCGTAATAACCCTCTGAGAGTCGAGGTTAACGGATCAGGTATCAATGTGGTTAACCTTTCGCAATCAGATATCCCTCTTGAAGTTTATGGTGAAAATGTCACCCTGAAAGCAGGAGAAGAAATGAAATTCGGAAAAAAATGAAACCAGCAAGATCCCTTTTACTGTTACTGCTTGCCACCATGGCTCTTACGAAGGGCATGGGACAGACAATAGAACGCATTGAACCACCTTCATGGTTCAACGGCATGAAAGAGACATCCCTGCAGCTGATGGTTTATGGAAAACAGATTGGCTCATTTGATGTAAGAGCTGATTATCCGGGTGTTGAGGTAAAAACTGTCGTAAAAACAGATAACCCCAACTATCTGTTCGTGAATTTAGAGATCAGCCCCAAAGCTCTGCCGGGAACAATGAGACTCACATTCACCTGGGGAAAGGTGAGTCTTATCCATGACTATCCGTTGCTTGAAAAGCCTGCCGGGCCGGCAAGAGGCTTTGACGGTTCCGACGTGATCTACCTGCTCATGCCTGACCGCTTTTCGAACGGTGACCCCTCTAATGACAATGTTGAAGGCATGGCAGAGCGCAACAACAGGAGCAATCCCGGGGGTTTGCATGGAGGTGATCTGAAGGGCATCAGTAACAGTCTTGACTACCTGAAGAATCTTGGCGTGACCGGTATCTGGCTCAACCCCTTCCTCGAAAACAATCAGCCCTCCTACTCATATCATGGCTACTCAACGACCGATTTTTACCGTGTCGATCCGCGATATGGCACCAACGAGGAATTCCGTCAGCTGGTGGCAGAGGTTCATGACAAGGGGATGAAGGTGGTGATGGATATGATATTCAACCACTGCGGCTCGGGACACTGGTGGATGAATGACCTGCCGGCGAAGGACTGGATACATCAGTTTGACCGGTTTACCCGTACAAACTACAAGGCTTCGACATATATGGATCCCTACGCGGCAGAGAGTGACAGAAGACTGATGGAAGAAGGCTGGTTCGATGTGACCATGCCCGACCTCAACCAGGACAATCCCCTTGTTGAGAATTACCTTACCCAGAACAGCCTTTGGTGGATAGCCTGGTCCGGTCTCGACGGCATCAGGATGGACACCTATCCCTACCCCGAACCTGGTATGATGTCAAGGTGGGTAAAGCGCGTTACGGAAGAGTTCCCGGGTTTCTTCATTGTGGGCGAGGTTTGGTATGATGATCCGGCACACACATCATACTGGGCATTGAACCAGGAGAACAGTGACGGTTACAGATCAAATCTTCCCTCCCTTACCGACCTGCCCCTCTGCTTCTCTACGCACAGGGCGTTCTCATCACCGGGAGCCAATGAAGGCATGTCGGATCTTTACAACCTGTTGTCTCAGGACTTCCTTTATCCCGAACCACACAGAAATGTCATATTCCTTGACAATCATGATATGACACGCTTCTTCACCGAGACCGGCAGGAGCCTCGATAATTATAAGATGGGACTGAGCTTTATCCTCACCACCCGTGGCATTCCACAGATCTACTACGGCACCGAGATAATTATGGAAGGAGACAAGAAGAGAGGTGACGGATACCTCAGGGAGGACTTTCCAGGTGGCTGGCCCGGCGACAAAAAAAATGTTTTTACCGGTGAAAACCTTACTCCTGACGAGAAGACGGCTCTTGAATTTAGCAGGAAGCTGCTCAACTGGAGAAAAGATAAGGGAGTGATACACACCGGCAAGCTCAAACATTACGTGCCTGCAGATGGCGTTTATGTCTATTTCAGGTATGACAGCGAAGAGAGCGTGATGGTCATTATCAACAGGAGCGACGAAATGAGAAAAATCGATACATCTCGTTTTGCAGAGTCACTGAAAGGATACACTGCAGGGACTGAGATAATAACAGGCAGCTTAATTAAAGATCTCTCGTCTGTTGAAATACCTCCCCGCACGCCAATGATTATAGAACTAAAAAAACAATAGAATGATGAAAGAGCATTTCTTAATGATCCTCCTTCTGGCAGCAGGGATAACTGCTGCCCTGGTTTCATGCCGTCCAAAGGAGACAAAGGCTGTTGAGCCGCTGACCTCAGTGGTGAAACATGCTGACTGGACGCGCAACATGGTTCTCTATGAGATCAACGTCAGACAGTTCTCTGAGGAGGGCACCTTCGCAGGTGTAGACAAGGCACTGCCACAGCTGAAAGAGCTGGGGGTCAATGTTCTGTGGTTCATGCCAATATACCCTATCGGCGAGAAGAACCGCAAAGGGGAACTGGGCAGCTATTACTCAATCAGAGACTACATGGATGTCAACCCTGAGTTCGGAACGATGGATGAGTTTAAGGCTCTTGTTGCCAGGGCTCATGAGATGGGCTTTCATGTTATACTCGACTGGGTGGGAAACCATTCGTCATGGGATAACCATATAGCGGCCGAATTTCCGGAATGGTTTGAGAAAGACTCAACCGGGTCGTTCGTTCCTCCTCACGGGTTTGACTGGACCGATGTGATCCAGATGGACTACACCGCAATGCCTCTGTGGGACTACATGGTGGGAGCCATGAAATTCTGGGTTGCCGAGGTTGGGGTTGACGGTTACCGTTGTGACTTCCCCGGTCTCGTTCCCGAGGAGTTCTGGTTCAGGGCAACCACTGAGCTGAATGCAATCAAACCGGTGCTTATGCTGGCAGAGGATGAGGCACACTCATACCTCCTCGATCGTGCTTTCGACATGAACTACGCATGGGCTCATCATCATCTTATGAATGCTGTGGCTGGAGGCAAACGGCAGCCTGCGGCACTTGACTCAATGGTTCAGCATGAGCTTAAATATTATGCTCCTGACTCATACAGGTTGAGGTTCCTTACCAACCACGACGAAAACTCATGGAACGGAACCATCGATGAGAAGCTTGGTGATGCACAAAAGGCGTTTGCCGCATACATATTTACCATCCCCGGTGTGCCGCTGCTCTATAACGGTCAGGAGGCAGACCTTGACAAGAGGCTTGAGTTCTTCAAACGTGACCCGATAGAGTGGAAGGAGACGGAACTGCGTGAGTTCTATACCAAGCTGGTGCATCTGCGCACAAGCCATCCTGCCCTCAGGCATGGCGTTGAAGGTGGCAGCTTTGATGTGCTGAAGACGAACCAGAAGAATGCATATGTATACAGGAGGGTAAAGGGTGATGAGGAGGTACTTGTTTTCCTCAACTTCAGCAAAAAGCAGATAAGCGTCATGCTGAAGGATGGTCTTGTTGCCGGCACATACACCGACCTTTTTACAGGTGCTTCTGTGGAGGTAGCCCAGGGTGCAGCCCTGCCGCTGGAGGCATGGGGGTATATGGTGATGACAAAGTAGAGTATACCAGTAAGGAAACAATGTGAAGCCCGTCAGGTGATCAACCTGCGGGCTTTTTTTATCAGGAAAACCTTTTTATATTCTGTTTTTCTTGCATAAATTAGCGATACTGTATCTGATAATTTCTTATTTGCCAAATGTTTAATGCTACAATCATGAAAACGTATATTTCTGTATCAGCCCTATTATTGATTCTTTTTCATCAGGTATCTGCCCAGAAAGCCCCTGTTGTATTTGGAAAAGTGCCAGCAGCAGATTTACAGATGACTTCGTACGACCTCGATTCTACAGCTCCGGCCCTTGTACTTTGTGATTATGGCTGGTTTGACAATAGCTCTTTTAAGTTCACACGATTGCTGAGAATTAAAATTCTCAGGAAAGAAGGATTTAAATATGCCGACAGAAAATATCTCACGATGTCTGATCCGACTATCAGGGCGATAACCATAAATCTTGAAGGCGATGAGATAATTAAACAGAAACTGGAAGCTTCTGAAGTATATTCAAAAAAGATATCCTCTGATTATTATGAGACTTCATTCGCAATGCCAAATGTAAAGGCTGGCTCAGTCATTGATATTGAATTTATTTACCCAGGTCTTCCGTATCTCTGGGAGTTTCAATGGATGATCCCGGTGCGTCACAGTGAACTGATCCTGAAAGATTCCCAATACTTCGAGTATTCAAAAAACTATTTTGGTTATATCCCGCTTGATGTAAATGAATCTAACAGATGGGTTGCAGTTAATGTTCCTGCTTTTAAACCTGAACCATTTATAGATTCGCCAGATAATTATTTAGCAAGATTTGAAATAGATATAAAGCGTATCACTTTCCCGGGTTATTTCCGATCATTAACAACATCATGGGATGAAATAAGTGCCAATCTTCTTGTCAACAGCTCTTTTCCTGCGGAAACAACTAATTCCCTTTGTCTTACTCAGCTCGTTAATGATCTCCGGGATTCAGGGTTAACTGGAGATGAACTTCTCTGTGCTGCATTCGAAAAAGTTAAGAAAATAAAATATAACGGAGAGAACAGGCTATATGTTTCCCCTGAAGGATTATGCAGTAAATTTAAACTGGGTTCCGGTAATTCAGCTGAAGTTAACCTTTCATTGAATCAGGTATTAAACCGGCTCGGATTCAAAGCCTATCCTGTTGTACTGAGTACAAGAGATAATGGTATGATTTCACCATTTGAACCTTCCCTGTATAAACTGAACTATGTCATTGTTGCCCTTTCAACAGAAAAAGGTTTTCGGCTGCTTGATGCTACTGAAGAACTAATGCCGTGCACTCTGCTTCCTGAAAGATGCATAAACGGAGAGGGCAGGCTGGTGAAAATGACCAATTCCATGTGGGTACCACTGGTTTCTGAGGCAAAGGATGAAAAGACAATAACTTATGACATGATTCTCAATAAAGACCTCTCACTGTCAGGAAAAATAACCATAGATGCAAAAGACTATGCAGCTTATGATATTAGAAAGTCTCTCTCTCATTTCAACAGTAAGGAAGAGTATGCCAGACATTTAGAAAAAGAAAAGCCCGGCATGACTATCTCTGCAATATCTATGGAGGGAGTTGAGGATTTATATGCACCATTGAAGATGGAACTTACAGTAAGAATAGATGATGCTGCCTTTCAGATTAATGACGAAGTATATCTCACTCCCCTATTATTTGAGGCTTTAAAGGAAAATCCTTTTCCGGGCACTGAAAGAAAATACCCGGTCAGCTACCCGAGAAAAAAGCAACATAGCATTAAGGTAAGAATCACTCCTGGTGAAGGCCAGTTGATTAATACAATTCCAAAATCAAAAAACGGAAGGACAAAAAACAGTTCAATAGTATTTAGTTATAACACAAATAAAACTGAAGATGCAGTGGAGATAGATTACAGGTTCAGCATCAATAGCCTGATGGTATTTCAGGAGCAGTATAATGAAATGAGGGAGGTTTATAATCAGATTGTTGTTATACACTCAGAGCCCATAATAATAATATCCAAATGAAAACTGTCCGCATTTCTCTTGCCGCCATTGTTGTCTGTTTACTTTTCCGCCTTACTCTATCAGCCCAATCGCAATATAACGTCTCACTTATAGACCCGGAAAACACTAAAAATTCTAAAGCAGTAATAAGGTTGTTGGAGCATAACCTTATGATTAACTCTCGATCCTCAGCTACGCTCCGGGTGAAGAAAGCTGTCACAATTTTGAATGAAACAGGAAGATGGGAATCGGTATATTTTGGGGTGAATGATAAATTCACAAACTACCACTTCACCAACTTGGTAATTTTTAATAAGGACGGAGAAAAAGTCAAGAGTTTCGGGACAATGGATCTATTACCTGTAGTCACCTTCTCCGGAAGTACACTCTACAGTGATGTGATCTTCAGAACACTTGACCCTGACTACAGAACTTATCCCTTTACAGCAGAAATCACCTACTCAATTGATTTGAAAGGCTACTTTTCTCTGCCCGCCTGGATAATTGCGGAAGACTATAATATAAGCACCGAAAAGGCGGTGCTGAATGTAATTGCACCGGCTGATTACAATCTGAGATTTTTTGAGCAGAACTTACCGGTAGGAGTAGTAAAAAAGACTGAAAACGGAAAGGTACTCTTCGACTGGAAAATTGAGAATTTTAATGCTCTGGAAAAGGAGCCCTTCTTTCCAGATCTTGAACGAATGACCCCTGCGGTTTTTCTAGCTCCTGGCAATTTTGAAATTGCTGGATGGAAGGGAAGCTCATTTACCTGGCAGGATTACGGAAGGTTCATTGCGGATCTTAACACCGGAAGAAATACTCTTCCTGATAATATGATAGCAAGGATCAGAGAAATTGCCTCTGAAAATCAGGATACAGTTGAAATTATAAGAACAATCTATTCCTTATTACAGGAAAAAACACGATATGTAAGTGTGCAGATAGGCATAGGAGGATGGCAACCTATTGAAGCTAAAAAGGTTGATGAGACATCATACGGTGATTGTAAGGCTCTTTCTAACTATATGAAAGCAATGCTTGATGTTGTTGGGATCAGGTCATATTACACCCTGATCAATGCCGGTGCTGAAGCCCCACAATTGCTCAGATCATTCCCCTCAAATCAGTTTAATCATGCTATCATTTGTGTCCCACGGAAACCCGATACCATATGGCTTGAATGTACAAGTCAAAGAATCCCGTTTGACTACCTGGGTTCGTTTACTGATGACCGGGATGCCTTGCTGATAACTGAAGAGGGTGGTATCATTGCCAGAACCTCAAGATACAAAGCCGAAGAAAACTGCATAACAAGAAAAGCGTCCGTAACAATTGACGCCTCCGGAAATGGAAAAGCTTCAGTTATAACAAAATATTCATCCTTCTTTTATGACAGAATGATGCCGGTATTTTTAAGTGATTTAGAAGATCAGAAGAGATGGGTCTCGGAATCAGTTTCAATACCGGGAAATACACTGGAGAAATTTACAATCAATCAACCGGATAAATCCCATCCAGTTATAATTGAGACTCTTGAATTAAGTCTTAAAGGTTATGCCTCAGTCTTAAGCGACAGGATAATTCTTCCTTTGAACCTCATGAATAGGTCATCCAGAATCCCCGTAAGCAGTGAAACCAGAGTTTCAGAAATCTTGTTACGACGGGAAACAACTCAAATTGACACAATTATCTTCAGAATTCCTCAGGGTTATTATGTACTATCATCGACAAATCCGGTGAGTATTGAGTCTCCATTTGGACAGTACCGTACTTCCGTTGAAATTATAGACGATAAACTTATCTATATCAGACAGCAAAGTACTAACAAAGGAACTTTTAATCCTTCCGAATATCCTGAATTGGTTAACTATTATAATCAGGTGGCGTCATCAGATATGGCAAAAGCAGTAATAAAGAAGCTCTGAAAAGAGTCATAATACTTTAAACTAAGACATTACAAAGCCTGCTTTACTCATCAGTTATACATATCAGAGTAGGATTACTTTTCTTACTGAACTGAGCTGTCCTGACCTTACCCTGACATAGTAGATGCCGGAGGGCACTTCACTACCACCCGAACCGCTGCCATCCCAACGGGTCTCACTGATACCCGCAGGTATCATCATGACACGGACCAGCGAGCCAGATGAAGAGTAGATCTCAACAGTGTGCGGCTGGTATTGATCGTCACCGGTGAAGCGAATCACCGTCTCGTCGGTAAAGGGATTCGGGTAAATATCAAACAGTAACCTGCCTGTCTCCTCCTCGCTCTCAGTATCTTCAACACCAAGCAGGAACGATGGCCTGGTAATACGCTTCGAGGTATAAAGCCTGTATTCGCCCGGCAACAGGTTCAATAGCAGGTGCCTGTTCGATGAGGTTATCTCAACCGAGTCACCTGAGAAGAACTCATACCATTTGCCATCCCTGGTGAAGTTGCCGTTCACGCTGCCGTTGATGACATCAAAGTTGCCTGCAACCACAACGTCCATATCAGTATGCTTGACATTCAGCCTCTTGACCCTGCCTGTCTCAAACAGGGTGAAGTCGTTCGATGAAAAGACCTCATATTTCTTTTTAAGATCTGCAAGAGCTGCAAAGTTGTTATAGACATTCCTTCTCTCCGGAACATTGTAGTAATCCCATTTTATTGGTTTTTCACCCAGTCTTCCGTTATGATCAATGGAATAGTCGTAACCAAGCTCCTCAAACTGCCATATCATCTTCGGCCCGGGAATAGTGAAGAAGAATGCTGCAGCCAGCTTTGTTCTCTTCAGGGCTGTGGTGAAATACTTCACATCATACCCTCCCGGCGCCACATTGCCAAAGTTGACATTCTTGTACATCATCCGTTCCTCGTCATGGCTCTCCATATAGGTTACCAGGCCGGGCTGGCTCCAGCCCAGCTCAACATATGATGCCTCCGAAAGGTCAGAGTCAAATCCCATGGCAGCCTCAAGATACTGACGCTTGGCGTCACCCCATAGCAAAAAGCCGCTGGCTGCCAGGTTTGCCTCCTCGGAATTCTCTGAGAAGTGCTCGAGGATCAGGTGGGCATCAGGCTTGTAAGACCATATCTTGTTACCCATGCGCTTGAGTATGTTTATACGCGACGGGTCAGGTCCCCAGCCTTCGCCGGGTGTATTGGTAAAACCCTTTGTAAAGTCAAACCTGAAACCGTCGACCTTAAACTCACTTATCCAGTAATGACATACGCTGTCAACGAAGGCCTGTGTGGCCGGACTCTCATGGTTAAAGTCATATCCCCATGAATAGGTGGGATTGGGAGAACTGATATTGAACCAGGGATTATCAGCGGAGGGTTTGTTGTCAGTGTTGTTCCAGTACATCTTCACAAGAGGGTTGTTGCCATAGGCATGGTTAAGCACGATATCCATGATAACTGCAATGCCCCTGCTGTGGCATGAGTCGATGAGCTGCTTAAAACTGTCTGCGGTACCGTAATACTTGTCAACAGCGAAATACATGGCGGGGTTATATCCCCAGCTGCTGTTGCCATCGAACTCGTTGACAGGCATGAACTCAATGGCGTTAATGCCAAGCCGGGTGAAGTATGCAAGAGAGTCACGTATTGTTTTAAAGTCATGGGCAGCAACAAAATCGCGCACATGTAGCTCATAGATGATCAGGTCCTCTTTCGAAGGTGAGGTAAATGAGTTGTTCTTCCATGTATACTGTGGCGGGCGTGTGCGGAAGACCGAGACAAGACCCTCTGCCAGTCCCTCAGGATAAGCCTTGAGATTGGGATATGTTGCTGAGGTGATGTATTTGTCATTCCAGGGATCGAGTACCTTTGTGGTATAGGGGTCAGGTATCCTTATCGTACCATCTATCACATACTGAAATCCGTATTCCTTCGAGGGATCGAGCCCTGTTATTTCAGCCCAGAACCACTTGCCATCACTGCTCTTCTTCATATAACCTTCGTCGCGGAAGACCCAGCCGTTGAAATCACCGAGAACGAAGACATTATTTTTACCCGGGGCATATAGCATGAAGAGGGCACTGTTGTCACCGGTAATATTCACCCCGGCCTTCATATCGGCCGGAGGATCAGCTATTACTACTGGTGGCTGGATATAATAGAAGGCAGAGTCCTCCTTCTTCACCAGGTCCTTGTATGCCCTGGCAGTTATCTTGAAGAGGCCGCTGCCTGAGGCAGTAAGAGTGTGGGTTGCAGTAAGCGTCGTCACCTTCTTCAGACGCTCGTTGTTGTTCCACAGCACTAATGAGTCTCCCATGGACATTGAAGCCTCGATGGTTAACACTGCTCCTTCACTAACTACTGTAGAGTAGGCTCCGGGCTGTATCAGCCTCACCTCAAAGACTGGCGTCTTCTGCACATCATAGAAGATGTCACCGCCGGTTGCTGTCTTTCCCTCTTTCGTACCGTTCTCATTCCTGAAGACGAACGCAAGCTTCTTGATGGTATCGGTTAACGGCACATCGTAGAACTCGCGTATGGAAGGTGAGATGGTAAGAGTATATACGTTGGCTGACACACGCGTCAACTTAGCTTCCGGAATATTCACGGTCCACGGAGACAGCACATACTTCCAGTCCGACGGGCTGGTGCTCTTGTCAGTGATGACACCTGTGTGAGCATAGACATCTCCTGTGTAATCCTTCAGACCGGCATTGCCCTGGTCAGCATTAAAGGTCACAACAACAGAGCTCGCAGCAGTGGGGAAGGCAGGGTTGACGGTTATGACCTGGGCGTCAAGTGATAACAGGGATCCAGAAAGGAGGAGAATGAATATTGTAAAGGTTGATTTCATAGTTTAAAGTTACTTAATGATACAGACAGACCACCCCGTCCGCCAGCTGGCGGACACCCCTCCTTACTAAGGAGGGGAAATATTATCCAATCAGGTTTCTTATTTCTTGAATACATAAGGATATGTCATGTAGTCCATTCCCCTGATCACGTTTCCTGTAAAGTCGAAGAGGGTGTTGCAGTCCCATGATGAGCCCTTGCCCCAACTGTCCCTCATTTCAGAGGTTATCCAGGCCGGTTCCCAGTAATGTATCCCAATTCCTCCTCCGTCAATGATCTCCTGGGTAAGCTTGACAAGGTAGTTGTACTGGCCTGTCTGGTTGGCCGGGTAGGCGACCGTAAGCTTGTCAGTCGCCAGGATGTTATTGTAATTGTCAGCATTGTTGAGTGTCCAGGGATATGCAGTCTCGACAACCATCACTTCTTTGCCTGTAAGTGTTTTTATGTCAGCGACATAATCACTCACACTGTCAATGCTGACCGTTGACCAGATATAATAGTATGAGATCCCTGCGATATCATAGTCAGTAAGTCCGGCCGCTGCCATACCTTCAAACCAGTATATTGCATTTTCAGGTTGGGCGATATGAACAATTATCCTTGGCTTAACTGATGATGAGACAGCAGCATCCCTAACAGCTTTTATAGCTCCATTCAGAAGGTAGACGAAGTCGGCCTTTTTTGCCCACCTGTCGCCCTGGGGAAGAAGGAAGCCGGGATTGATCTCGTTTCCCACCTGGACATATTCAGGCATGATGCCGGCTGTCTCAAGGTTATCGAGTGTTTTCAGGGTGTAATTGTAAATGCTGTCACGGAGTATTTGCAGTGACAATCCTGCCCAGGCTGCCGGAAGTTGCTGCCGTCCTGGGTCAGCCCAGAAGTCGGAGTAATGGAAGTCAAGACTTACTGCCATCCCCCGGGATTTTGCAGCCTGTATGCCTCTCTTCACATCGTTATAGTCATTATACATGCTTGCGATCGGCGGGGTATAGACCTCGCGTGTCCACTGAGGGTTGTGCCAGAGCCTGAAACGAACGGTATTTGCACCGTATTTTCTGAAGATGATATATGGATCAGTTACCTTTCCTGAGTCTCTGTACAGGCCTCCGAAATCAAGTATCTGGTTAACATATGAGAGATCGGCTCCCATTGAGAACTTCTCATGTGAATAATAGAATCTCCCGTCTGCGGGATCCTTTTTCCCATCATCACTGCCACCGCAGCCAGCCATGATAATTAACCCCAGGAATAGTACAAGACTCTTCATTTTTCATTTCTTTAAGAAAAGAGGCTGCCTTCAGATATGACGGCAGCCTCTTCAGATATTAAATCAGGATCTTACTCTGACCAGCCGCATCAGGGCTGTGTCATTGTGACAGTCTTATCCAGCAGGTTAACCGTAACCGTAAAGCTGCCGGGAGTCCCGATGAACCTGAAATTCTTATCGCCGTCGTTGGCATTTTCAAACAGCGGGCTGACAGTGGTAAACCACGGATAGTTATAGCCTATCGGGCCCCATCCTGCCTGACCGAAGAAGCGGAATGTCTCGTTGGCGAAGTCGGTTGTAGCGCGATAGATGCCGTTTGACAGCCAGGTAAGCTGAATGAAGTCAGTATCCCAGTTCCAACCGCCCAGGGCAGCTCCGGTAGCAAACAGTACCTGGTCAGGGGCCGGCTCCATGGTAACAGTTTTGGTCTTCAGATTGACAGTTACCGTGTAATAGCCACTTGGAGCGGCAACCCTGAAGTTGCTGTCACCGTCATTCGCATTGACCAGCTCCGGATCGACAGTAGTAAACCAGGGATAATTCCAGGATGTTGGACCCCAGTCAGCCTGCTTGAAGAACCTGAATGCCTCATTATTATAGAAGTATGCGATTGTCTGGTAGACATTGGGTGATGTACTTCTCAGCTCTTTGTAGGTATAAAGGTTCCAGTTCCAGCCACCGGTACCAGCACCTGTCATGTAGATAGGCGGGAAGGTGGTGGCGTAAGGAGTGACCTTAGCCTCAACCACGTCAGAGCTTACTGGAGCAACAGCGGGATTGATGGTTCCCACAACCCTGAACTGCAGGTCAACAGCAACCTCAGGTTCGAATCCTGCCTTCAGAAGTGCATCGTTGAAAGCGCCAACAGTAATAGAGGCGGTGGTAGCGTCTGTGACAGTAAGTATATCTACAGGCGAGGCAAAGTTATTGCCTTTTACATCTACCTGGACCACATATTTGGTTACAGCTTCAAAACCATAATCGACTTCAGTCCATGTAAATGTCTGGAACGTTTGTGCTGCATTGTCCAGGAGGAGAACAAATGTAGAGGCAGACAGATTGCTAAGGTCGTTAGCCGCAATTGTTTCCTTGAGCATCACATTTTCCTTGTCCTTTTCGCAGGATACAATGAAAACTGCAACAAGCATTAAAAATATCAGACTTAATCTTTTCATATCTGTAATTTTTTTTGAGTTTATCAATAACCATCGTTCTGGGTCAGGTTCGGGTTTGCACCCATATCTGCATCCGGAATCGGGTAAAGGTTATATTTTGCATCTGTGGCAATACCGGCTTTCACTCCGCCTTTCCACTGCCAGATGTAAGTACCTCCGGTGAATAGGCCGTAACGTATCAGGTCTGTACGGCGGTACCCTTCCCAGTAAAGCTCACGGGCTCTCTCATCAAGGATAAAGCTAAGAGTCAGCTGACCCTGGGTAATGTTACCGTCTGTATTGCCGTAAGCAGCAGTTCTGATAGCATTGACATAATTGAGTGCATCAGTGGTGCTTCCGCCTGTGCCGCCACGAAGGACTGCCTCGGCATACATCAGGTATGCATCAGCAAGCCTGAAGAGAGGCTGGTCAGTATCGGGGTGTGTACCGTTCACTCCGGCGCCGCCGGTTGACTTGACGTTCTTCCACTTCATCACGGCAAAACCATGGTTGAAATTGAACATGTCATCAATCTCTTTTGACTGACCTGCTGTCCAGAACAGCTTACGCTTATCTGAGTTGTCTCCCGGAAATTTGTCTACAAACTGCGGTCTTGCCCTCAGACCCCACCATCCGCCGCTTATGCCGAAGTCTGCGGGAAGCATTGAGCCCCCGACCTGTGCATTGACAAGGAATGTGGTACCACCCCATGCTTTGGTCTGATTTCCGTCATAGGGAACAGCGAAGATGATCCCCTTGGCAGTGTGGTTATCTGCCATAAACATTTTCGCGTAGTTGGTCTCAAGCTCATATCCGGCTGCAATCACCTTTTTGGTATAAGTAATTGCCTCAGTGTATTTTGCACCTGCACCGTATACCTCCGCATTAAGATAGAGGCGTGCAAGCAGCATCCATGCCGTTGCCTGGTCCATCCGACCGTAGACATTTGTCCGTGGAGCCAGCAGTTCGGTTTCGACTGCCAGCAGTTCGCTCTCAACATAGTCAAAGAGGTCTCTCCTTGATATCTGCTCGGGAAGGAAACTGCCCACTGCATCTTCTTCAGTTACGAAGGGTACGCTTCCGAACATATCCAGAGCGTGGTAATAGCTCATGGCCCTGAGCAGTCTTGCCTCAGCCCTGTACAGCTCTATCGTTTCAACCTGTGTTGCGGAGAATCCGCGGTCTGCCAGTTTACCGGCTGATGTTTCACGGATAAACTCATTGGCGAGTGAGATCTGGTAGAAGATCCTTGAATACATATTAAATATGAATTCATTTGATGCTGACCAGTCCATCTCCTGGTAATCCCTCAGGTTACCGTCGTTCCATCCGATGAGACACTCGTCGGTAGGCAGCTCCTGTGCATAGAAGTATGCTCTGGTATACTGGCCGAATCCTTCATCGAGACCGCTAAGGTCATTGTTGCCGTCCGGTCCACGCTGTCCTGACACTGCAAGGCCTGCATAGACCTTGGCAAGGACTTTCTCGTAGTTACTGTAATCACTGTATATCTTCGCTGATGTTACAACATCATCATCAAGCGGAATGGTATCCAGATCCTTCACACATGCAGTGATCATCATCGATGAGAGTATGACCGCTGCACCTATAATCTTATAAAATCTTGCTTTCATAGCCATTTCGTATTACAATTATAAGGTTACGCTAACCCCAAACTGGAAAATCCTCGGGCGGGGGTAAGTATTATTATCAATTCCGTCATCTTCTTCAGGATCAAGCCCTCTGTATTTGGTTATAGTAAACAGGTTCTGAACTGTGCCGAAGAGTCTTATGTCTATCGATCCCTCACCTATATTGTTGAAGTTATAGCCAAGAGCCAGGTTATCAAGCTTCAGAAATGAGCCGTTCTCCATATAGTAATCTGAGTAGTACTGCGAGTTCTCGAAGCCGCTGTCAAGTACATTTGTCACCCTGTTTGAGAGGTAGCCTGAGGCAGCCATATTTGCATATGTTGCGCCAGCGTAGACGTTGTTGTAAACGTAGTTATCCAGGTTTATTCGTCCATTGAATGTGAAGTCGAAGTTCTTATACCTGAACATTGATGAGAAGCCCATGAATAATGTAGGTGCAGGTTTCTGATACCTGTACCTGTCATCACCTGTGATAGCCCCGTCATTGTTGCGGTCAACATAGAGCCCTTCGATCGGTTTTCCGTCAGCGTCGTAAACCTGTTCCTGAACATAAAATGCATATGACGGATAACCAACACTGTGTATCTGGATCGTATTGCCGACACCACCGCCAATACCTCCGACATAGATTCCCTTATAGTCCGGGTCATCTACAAGAGTCAGCTTGGTGATCTTGTTAACATTATATGTGGCGTTGAATCCAAGTTCCCAGTCAAAGTCATTTGAAGCAATTACTTTTGCGTTGATTGAGAATTCAAGACCGCGGTTCTCAAGGTTTCCAACGTTAGTAACGATCTGGTTGGTCAGGTTTGTTCCGGCAGGAACAGGCACCTGGTTTATGAGGTCTTTTGTCTCCCTGTAGTAAACATCAAGGTCACCGGTGATACGGTCTTTAAGGAATCCGTAGTCAAGACCGACGTTGTAGGTTGTGGTCTCTTCCCACTTGAGGTTGGCGTCATATCCGCCAGCTCTTGCGGTCTGCATAAATACATTGCCGAACGGATAGTATGCACCCGGGTCAGCAAATGTATAAATTGCCTGGTAGGGATAGTCATCATTACTCAGGTTCTGCTGTCCGGTTATACCGTAACCAAGCCTCAGCTTGAGGTTTGAGAGCACTTTATCTCCGAAGAATCCTTCCTTTGCAATATTCCATGCAAAGGCTGCTGACGGGAAGAGGCCCCACCTTGTCTCGGGTGAGAAGCGTGATGAACCGTCATCGCGGAGAGTGAAAGTGAAAAGGTACTTATCATAGAGAACATAGTTGGCTCTTCCGAAGAAGGAAACCAGGTAGTTTTCAGATTCATAATCGGTCTTTTCATAAAGTGTAAAACCGTCTGTTGAAGTAGTATTGGTTTTTCCCTGGCGGTAGAAATGCTGCCATGAGTACCCCAGTACGGCATTCAGGCGGCTGTGGTCGCCAAACTCACCGGTATAGTCAAAATAAAAATCAAGGAGTGAGTTGGTTTTATTCTGGTCATACTCGGTAAGTCGTCCCTTGCCCTGGTAGGTTGAATATGAAAGGAATGAACCCACAGGTATCTCAACAGAACCTTCACTCACTGACCGGTCGAGGCCGACATTCAGCTTGGCCTTGAGAGCCGGGAAGAAATGCATTTTGTATTCAAATGACAGGTTGCCGAGCAGCCTGTTGACATCAGCCACATCATTATAATCGCTAAGCTGAACAAGCGGATTCATCGGGGCAACGAAGAGAGGAGACCCGTCAGGGTTCTTCCAGAGGAAGTCTGTCGTCTGTGTCGGATCCATTGAAAGTGCTCCACCGATAGCGCCGCGGTTGGCAAAACGGTTATCCATAAGCATACCCTTGGCGCTCAGATCCACTTTAAGATGATCATCAAAGAAAGTAGGATTAAGGTTAACGGCAAGGGTGACGCGTTCCAGGTTATCTGTCTTCAGGATACCATCCTGGTTGGTATAACCAATGCTCGCCCTGTAAGGAAGGTTCTTCACTCCGCCTGAGAAGCTGAGGTTATGATCCTGCGCCCATGCTTGCTGATATATCTCTGACTGCCAGTCAGTGTTGGCGTCGCCGAGAAGAGCCTGTGCCTGCGCATTTGATTCATATTTGGTTTGTATCAGGTCAGTGAACTCCGCAGCGGTGAATACATCCGTAAATTTAATTGCCGTACTCAGCGAGGCGCTTCCGGTGTAGTGTACTCTGAAGGGCTGCCCTGTTGTACCCTTCTTGGTTGTGATAAGGATTACTCCGTTTGATGCCCTTGAGCCATAGATGGCAGTGGCAGATGCATCCTTCAGGACAGTGAATGATGCGATGTCATTAGAGTTGATGTTCCCGATTGAGGCTCTCATGCCTGAAGGGCCCTCAAGGTCCATCGGCACGCCGTCAATAACTATCAGCGGGTCATTGCTTGCCCTGAGAGATGAGCCTCCCCTGATACGTATCTGGGCTCCTTCACCCGGAGCACCGCTGCTTGTTGTGACCTGTACACCGGCCATCTTACCAACGATAAGTGAGCTGGGGGCAGATGAAAGTCCCGGGTTGAGCTGCTCGGAGTTAACTGTCCTCACTGATCCGGTAGCATCTTCCTTGCGGACAGTACCATAACCAATGACGACAACCTCGTCGAGAGCCTTAACATCAGTAAGCAGTGCCGCGTTGATGACAGTCTGGTTTCCGACTGTAATCTCCTGTGGCAGATAACCGATAAAAGTAAATACAAGAACATCCCCTGGCGCTGCCATGAGGTAGTATTCTCCGTTAATGCCGGTGATGGCACCTGTCAGCGAGCCCCTGACAACAACGTTTACAACTGTACCTGACACCCTTACCTGTTGCCCGAAGACAACAAGACTCATCATTATGCCGAAGGCCAGCATGAAGAGCCGTTTTCCAGTTAGTTTCTCCATAGATCGATCATTTAATTGCAGGTTACACAATATTAAGTAGTTGTTAAAATATTAAATTATCAGATTTGGGATCATAAAAATCGTACTTTTAAAAGAGTTAAACAACTCTTTTTGAGGTTTTTTATGCAATCGTTGCCGCAAACGTTTGAATTCATGTTTCCGGCATAAACAGCGGGCATTTCGGTATTGTTTTTTTACTATCTTTACAGATATCACCCTTCCTGTCAATGGGGAAAGAGAGCATCACAATAAAAGACATCGCGCGCGAACTGGGCATCTCGCCCTCCACTGTTTCGAGGGCACTGAAAGACCATCCCGACATAAGCAAGGCAACCCGCGATGCGGTAAATGAACTTGCCCGGCGCTGGAACTACAGGCCCAACCCTATTGCACTCAGCCTTAAAAGCGGATCATCAAAGACAATAGGCGTGATGATACCCGAAGTTGTTCACTACTTCTTTTCTACAGTCATCAGCGGAATAGAGGATGTGGTTTACGAGCGAGATTACAATATGATCCTCTGCCAGAGCAATGAGATGTGGGAACATGAGGTAAAAAATATCAGGACGCTCCTTTCAAGCCGTGTTGACGGTATACTGGCTTCTGTTGCAAAGGGTACAACCAATTTTGACCATTACAGGAACATCATCGAAAAGGACATCGCCCTCGTCTTCTTTGATCGGGTCGCAGAAGAGATAGAGACAGATAAGGTTGTAATAGACGATGAAGAGGGAGCCTACAAGGCTGTGATACATCTTCTCAGGTCAGGGAAGAAACGGATTTTGCACCTGTCTGGTCCCCCTCACCTGGCTATTGCCCGTAACAGGCTCAGCGGATATCTCAGGGCAATGAAAGAATACCGCCTTGTGCCGTCACCTGATGACATTATCAAGTGCGACAACATTGAGGAAGCTGAAAGAATTGTTCCGGCACTCCTGAAAAGAAAACCGCTGCCCGAAGCATTTTTTGTTGTTAATGACCTTACCGCGGCCCAGACTCTTATGATTGCAAAACGTTCAGCCCTGAGGATTCCTGAAGATATTGCCGTGGTTGGCTTTACAAACAGCCAGATCGCCAGGCTGACTGAACCCGGTCTCTCGTCGGTTGATCAGAAGGGATATGAGATGGGACAGCAGGCAGCACGACTGTTGCTTGACCGCATCGAAAACATAAAAAAACCTTTCCAGACGAAGGTCATCACCTCTGAGCTTGTTGTCAGAGGCTCCTCCTCCTTAACTCAGAAGTAATCTGCCAGCATCGTCTTTGTTCCTGCCCTGATACCTTTCGGTGTCTCCTTCAGCGTACAGCACTCCGCATCAGGGTCATGCTGAAAGATGAGTACATAGTTATTCTCAAGGGCTTCAGTGAGAAGTGCTTCTTTCTCTGCAATGGTTACCAGGGGAAGAAGATCATAAGCCATATTCCAGAGAAGAGGTATATGTGCTGATGTCGGAATAAGATCACCTGTATAGACAAAAACGCGGTCGTTGCAGGTGACGGCGGGTACGATAAGCCCGGGAGTGTGGCCGTAACAAATCCGAAGCCTTATGCCTGTGTAAAGTTCACAGTCGCCATCTATCAGGTTCAGCTTGCCACTGTCACCCAGGGGTCTTATGTTCTCATCAAGGAAAGCATCTTCCTCACGCTGGTTCGATTCACAGGCCCAGTCCCACTGGGCACGGCTGACATGATATAAGGCATTGGGAAAAACAGGCACAATTTCCCCTTCGGGATCGCGTGAAAAACATCCTCCGCAATGATCGGCATGCAGGTGGGTGATAATTATGTCTGTGATATCTTCCGCCACGTAGCCGCAATGAGCCAATCCTCCGATGAGTCCGGCCCCGCCATGGAGATAGGCATGCCTGAAGAACTTCTCATCCTGCTTGTCGCCCCAGCCTGCATCAATGAGTATCACTCTCCCGTCTGTCTCTATGACAAGCGAATTCAGGGAAAGAACTATTGTATTGTTTTCATCAGAAGGCACAGACCTGCTCCATATGGCTTTCGGAATTACTCCGAACATTGCCCCTCCGTCGACTCTGAAATTTGATATATTAAAGACCGATAATTTCATATATCTCTTTTTGACTGCTGCAAGATAGCCATTTTTGGTATTTTTGCCGGTGAACTTGTCAATAACAGCATATGGTAGAACCTGACTTCAATACAATACTATTTGCTTTCCTGCTGACCCTCTTCGCAGGCCTTTCAACAGGCATCGGGAGCACAATAGCGTTCTTTGCCAAAAAGACCAACACGCGGTTTCTTACCGTCTCTCTCGGTTTCTCAGCCGGGGTGATGATATACGTCTCCTTTGTCGAGATCTTTGTAAAGGGACGTGAAGTACTGACGGGCGCAATGGGCATGCGTACGGGTTGGTGGACCGCCGTTATTGCCTTTTTCTCAGGGATTCTTGTGATCGCGATAATAGACAAATTGATCCCCTCGGCAGAGAACCCTCATGAGATAAAAAAGCTTGAGGGGGGTGCCGATGAGGTAAGGAGCGGAAAGCTGATGAGGATGGGGGTCTTCACCGCACTTGCCATCGGCATTCATAACTTTCCCGAAGGCCTTGCCACCTTCACCGCAGCCCTCTCCGATCCACAGGTGGGTATTGCCATCGCCGTGGCTATCGCCATACACAACATCCCTGAAGGGATAGCAGTCTCAGTGCCGGTTTACTATGCCACGGGCAGCAAACGGAAAGCTTTCAGACTCTCTTTTCTCAGCGGACTGTCTGAACCGCTGGGAGCACTCGCAGGCTATCTTATCCTGATGCCACTGATGAATGATACTCTCATGGGAGTGCTCTTCGCCTTCGTGGCAGGGATAATGGTGTTCATATCACTCGATGAGCTTCTTCCCGCAGCTGAGAAATACGGAGAACACCATCTCTCAATATACGGGCTCGTATCAGGCATGGGTGTTATGGCAATAAGTCTTTTACTTTTTAAATAAAAAGACATTTTTTTCGTTAGAGGAAATATATAGTTTTGCAACTTAATTTTTTTAAAAAACTAATGATGAAAAAAGTACTTGTTATTACGATGTTTGTGTTGGCGCTTTCAATCGGCGCACAGGCTCAGAGTTATAAGAATGCGATAGGCCTCAGGGGAGGTGAGCCTTCAGGGATTACATTCAAGACCTTTATCAATAATACCAACGCGATTGAGCTGATTGCCGGAGTAGCATACGGCTTTGACAACTTCCTTATCACCGGACTATACGAATTTGAGAAGCCAACAGGCTGGGCTCCCAATCTTGACTGGTATATAGGGTTCGGTGCTCACCTGGGTTTCTGGAACCAGGACAAGGCAGACGAGTATGAGACATCAATAGTTCTGGGCGCTGATGTTGTCGGAGGTATAGAGTACACATTCGATGACCTGCCTCTCAACATCTCACTTGACCTCATTCCAAGCTTCGATATTATCGGTGGTGACTGGTTTCATTTCAAGGCAGGAATATCATTCAGGTATGCCTTCTAGCACCATCTGAGGCCTCAACAGACCAACCGGTGCAAGGGCGGGAGATATTTTTTAATAAATATTTTGCAGATAATTCATCCATCTTTGCATCCGCTTTTTAAAGTTCTTTAAGGTCCATTCGTCTAGTGGTTAGGACGTCAGGTTTTCATCCTGGTAACAGGGGTTCGATTCCCCTATGGACTACAAATTTTATAAATATAAAAAATGGCTAATCACAAGTCGGCACTGAAAGCCGCAAGACAGTCTGAGGCAAGGAAAGAGGATAATAAGTATTATGCCCGCTCCATGCGAAATGCACTAAAGAAGATCCGCAAGACATCAGAAAAAGCTGAAGCTGCTGAGATGCTTCCAAAGCTCAACTCAATGCTTGATAAGCTCGCAAAGAAGAATATCATTCACAAGAAGAAAGCTTCTAACCTTAAGTCTTCGATAACGAAACATGTAAGTTCGTTATAGATCATAAAAAATCATTAAGAGCCGTCACTTTCAGTGGCGGCTTTTTTTTATCTTGCAGTGGGATAAAATGTTTTGCTGCATGTCATTGAAAATCACAGACTGGGCTGTCGAGGACAGGCCCCGTGAGAGGCTCTGGAACAAAGGGCCCTCAAGCCTCAGCGATGCTGAGTTGTTAGCCATACTGATAGTATCAGGAACGAGGAACAGGTCAGCTGTTGACCTTGCGCATGAACTGCTGGCTATGGCCGGCAACTCTCTCAGTGAGCTGGGAAGACTCAGTGTGGGAGAGATACGGAAGATCAAAGGTATAGGCTCAGCCAGGGCGGTGACACTGGCTGCTGCGCTGGAGCTGGGGCGTCGGAGGAAGCTTGCCGAGGCCTCTGAGAACCCTCAGATACGGTCATCATCCGATGTGTTTAATATTTTCAGTCCTTTGATGGAAGATCTCCCGCATGAGGAGTTCTGGATTCTCTTCCTCAACAGGGCCAACAGGGTGACGGGACGCATGAAGATAAGCCAGGGAGGCGTCAGCGGAACGGTCACCGATGTGCGTATCGTCATGAAGAAAGCCATTGAGACACTGGCATCCGGGCTTGTGATATGCCACAATCATCCTTCAGGTAACAACAGCCCCAGTGACTCTGACATACGTATAACCCGGAAGATCAAAGAGGCCGGTGCACTAATGGATATCCAGCTTCTTGACCATCTGATCATTACAGGTAGGGATTACTACAGTTTTGCCGATAACGGGGCGCTCTGAACTTTTTCCTTCGAGAGCCTCACTTCTGACATATCATCACACATCGCCAGCAGTTCGCTCACTTTCTGTCCTGTCTCGGGGTGAACGGCATCAGGGGCAATCTCGTTAAGAGGTACAAGCACAAATTTCCTGTCGGCAAGCCGGGGATGCGGCACCTCGAGACCGGGGAGGGAAATAACCCGATCCTCCCAGAGAAGGATGTCAATGTCAATTACCCTGGACTCATATCTTCGTCCTGTGTTACGTCTGCGACCAAGCCTGCCCTCAGCTGACCTGCAGAGCTGCATGAGCTGCTGAGGCTGCAGACCGGTCTCTATAACAACTACCATATTCAGGAACAGGTCATCTGCATCAAAGCCCCACGGCTCGGTCTCCCATACTGATGAGAAGGCGATTATCTCACCGGCCTCCTCCCTGAGAATGGCAATGGCACGTGACAGGCATTCAGCCCGGTCGCCCATATTGCTGCCGAGCCCGATCATCACCGTTGAACGACCGTGCCGGCTGTCAGCCGATAATTGCATCATAAAAGATTTAAGGTCATAAAGATGCTTGATTTTTTTATAATTTGGCGATCGAAATTAATCCTTATACAATGAAAGCATTTCTGAAGATGACCTTCGCAACAATTGTGGGCCTGATAATAACAAGCATCTTATTTTTTATAATCATGCTCACAGCGGTTTCTGCCATGGTGGCGTCGGGAAGCAAGCCTGCAGATATACCTGAGAAGTCAGTTCTTGTGCTCAAGACCGGATCATTTATTCCCGACCGCACCGGAAGCAACCCACTGGCATTTATTGATCCAATGTCAATGACATTCTCCGCAGCACCGGGTCTTAATGATATTCTGAACAATATACGCAAAGCCGCTGCTGATGACGATATAAAAGGGATACTGATAGAGAACGGCATCATGCCGTCAGGCTGGGCTACGGCAGATGAGATTCGCCAGGCACTTATTGAGTTCAGGGAATCAGGTAAATTCATTTACTCATACTCAGACTATATGATGATGCAGGAAAGCTATTTCATCTCGACCTCTGCCGATGAGATATGGCTTAATCCGACATCAATGTTCGATTTCAAGGGGCTGGCAGCTGAGGTGATCTTCTACCGCGAGGCGCTTGAAAAGCTCGGAGTGGACGTGCAGGTTATACGTCATGGAAAATTCAAGGGAGCCGTTGAACCCTATATGCTCGATGAACTGAGCGACGAGAACAGGTACCAGATCTCGGAATATGTCGGTTCAATATGGGAACATGTTGTGAAGGTAATCGCCGAGTCAAGAGGTGTGACTGAGGAACGTGTCATGCAACTGGCTGATTCAATGGCAGGTTTTAATATCGCACTCATGGAGAAAGAGGGGCTTGTAGACGGAATGATTTACCGTGATCAGCTTGAGGATAGCATTAGAGTGTCGGCCGGCGTTGAAGATGGCAAGAAGATAAGTTATGTCTCAATGACCAAATACAGCAAGGTCCCGGAGAAACATGCCGGAGGCGCTGGCAAGGCAAAGATAGCAGTAGTTTTTGCCGAGGGAAGCATAGTTATGGGCGAAGGCGATGATACAAACATAGGTGGCAGCAGGTATGCATCACTGCTGCGAGACATCAGGACTGACTCGGCGATTAAGGCTGTTGTCTTCAGAGTCAACTCAAGGGGTGGTAACGCTATTGCCTCTGATCTGATATGGCGCGAGGTTGAGCTGACAGCCAGGGTCAAGCCTGTGGTTGTCTCGATGGGTAACTACGCTGCCAGTGGAGGATATTATATCGCAGCAGCGGCACAGAAGATATTCGCATCACCGGTGACGGTAACAGGATCTATAGGCGTATTCGGCCTGATTCCCAATGCCGAAACACTGATTGACAAAAAACTCGGTCTGAATACAGACGTAGTTAAAACAAATGCCAATTCCGACGGACCATCATTCACCAGGCCTCTGACAGCCTTTGAAAGAGAAGTGCTTCAGGCAAACGTTGAACGCACATACAGCACATTCACCAGTGTGGTGGCCTCAGGCAGAAAAATGAGCCAGGCAGCAGTTGACAGCATCGGACAGGGTCATGTCTGGAGCGGCTCTGACGCCACCGGGATAGGTCTCGTTGACGCTTATGGCGGTCTTAATGATGCCGTCAGAGAGGCAGCCTCGCTGGCAGGGCTTGATGCTTACAGGATCATTGAAAGGCCGGAAGCTGAAGACTTCTATACAAAACTTCTGAACGACATGACAGGGGAAATGAAAATAAGAGCTGTCCGCGAAGAGCTCGGGCCGTTATCAAGGTATTACTTTGATCTTAAGGAAATTATCGCTTCCGGAGGCGTTCAGGCTGTAATGCCCTGGTATATAGATATTTATTAAAATGACCCTGCTGAGGGATATTCTCCTCTGGCCTGCAGCGGTGATCTACGGATCAGTTGTTGCATTACGTAACATTTTATATGATCTCGACGTATTAAGAGGTCATAGGTTTCCTCTTCCGGTAATATGCGTAGGTAACATAACCGCAGGAGGTACCGGCAAAACACCACATGTTATCTATATCGCCGGAAAGCTTTCGGAAATGATGGATGTCGCTGTTCTCAGCCGCGGATATCTCAGGAAGAGCAGGGGATTCAGGCACGTCACGCCTGAGAGCTCTGTAACGCTCTCAGGCGATGAACCTTTACTGATGGCACGCAGTCTGACCAGGGCAAGCATATTTGTTGACCGTGACAGGGCAAACGGGATAAGGGAGATATTGAGAACCACCCCATCTGCTGAGGCTGTGATCCTTGATGATGGTTTTCAACACAGGGCGGTAAAGGCCGGACTGAATATCCTGCTCACCAGTTATAACAGGCTGATGACCCATGACCGTCTGCTCCCGCTTGGTATGTTGAGAGAGAATCTTCGCGGGATGAGCAGGGCGGATATAATCATAGTCACCAAAGCACCACAGGATATAACTGAAGAACAGACTGACCGTATCAGGAGAGAGATAAATCCAGGCCCCCGGCAAAGCCTCTTTTTCACCTGTCTGGCATACCGTAAGCCTGTGCCCCTTTTCAATTCAGGACAAAGAGATATTACTCCTGGTACCGCAATATTGCTTGTCACAGGTATTGCCGAACCTGAACCATTGAAAAGCTACCTCATGAATATGTCTGGCGAAGTGACACACCTCTCATTCCCCGATCATCACCACTTCTCAGACAGTGATCTAAAAAGGATTACTGAAGCCTTTGACCTGATTACGGCAAAGGAGAGGCTGATCATCACCACAGAAAAGGATGGTGTCAGGTTAAAAGAAATCACTAATATTGCAGACTACGTCAGGGAGTCAATGTATTACATACCTGTTGGGGTAGTTTTTATAAAGGATGAAGAAATATTTTTGAAAAAGATTACCGGATATGCTGGAAAACATAGTTAACACAGTTGAATTCCTCAGGTCAAGAGGATTCATAGCACCTGAGGCCGGAATAGTACTTGGCACAGGGCTTGGAGGGCTTACTACAGCAATTGAGAACCAGATTGAGATACCCTATGCCGATATCCCCGATTTTCCTCTTTCAACAGTGAAAGGCCATGCAGGCAAACTTATCTACGGCGATTTCGGAGGGAAGAAGATCGTAGCCATGAAAGGACGGTTTCATTTCTATGAAGGTTACGGTTCAGAGCAGGTAACCTTTCCCATCAGGGTGATGAAGCAGCTGGGCATAAGGGCTCTCTTTCTTTCCAATGCTGCCGGCGGCACCAATCCAGATTACAAGATAGGTGACATAATGATCATAAAGGATCATATCAGCCTGTTGCCCAACCCGCTTCTGGGGCCTAATGATGAGCGTATCGGCCCGCGCTTCCCTGATATGAGCGAGGCATACGACAGGCAACTCATTGCAAAGGCTGAGACCATAGCCGGAAGACTCGGCATACCTGTTACACGGGGCGTCTACCTGTCAACCACCGGACCTACATTCGAGACCCCGGCAGAATACCGTTACTTCCGCACCATCGGGGCTGATGCTGTGGGTATGTCCACAACACCGGAGGTGATCACGGCCAGGCACATGAGCGTTCCCTGTTTTGCAGTAAGCATTATCACAGATCTCGGTGTTGAAGGAAAGATCGAATTCACGACTCATGAGTCTGTACAGCTGGCTGCAGAACAGAGTGAGCGGAAGATGACGATGATCATGAAAGAGCTGATCGCCTCTTTCTGAGATTCACCGGTACAGCAAAGCACACACTTCTTTCCATCGCTGAGTCTTTCCATTAGGGTTAAATGACTCTCCGATAATAATATAGAGACCTGCCGGCACTCTTCCCCCGTAATCATCAGTGCCGTCCCATACAAACCTGGCACCCCGTCCTGCGCTGAATCTTTCCGCCAGCCGCCTGACCATTCTTCCGCGGTCAGTGAAGAGTGTTACTGTGATCATATTGTCATCGCCGCCGGGAAATATATCGACCGAGATCACATCCTCAAACCCGTCTCCATCAGGAGAAATGCGGCCTGAAGAGAGGTTCATGCCACTCTTTTCGTCAACAAAACAGAGGCTGACAGAATTTTCAGTTCCCGGCGTTCCCCATCCGCATACCTCCGATGCCGAATGCCAGTTGGAGGAGATATCTGAAGGGAGACCGGGCGCCACCTTCTCCAGTGAAATCCCTTCAGTGCCCGAGAGAAATGAGAGGTGCATCGAGCTGTGGTAATCAACCCTGTCAAGAATGGTCATCTCACTGTTCAGCAGCACCAGGCTGCCTTTGTCATCAGGCATTGATGGCAGCAGCAGTACCTCATGCACAAAACTTCTGTCGCTGCAATGATAATTGTCCAGCAAAGCCTTCCTGGCGGTTGTCAGCGCCATGTATTCACCCGGAAAGAGGAGCCTTGGTATCTCAGACACTCTAGTAGCAGCAGCACTGCTGCCGTTCGCCAGGGACAGCTCTGAGAGAGAAAATATCCTGCCAGAATTGTTATACAGCTCTGCATAGTCATCGCAACCCGGAAGAGGGTCAAAGAGGAGCTCGTTGAAGAGTATCTCCCCTGCAGCGGGAGTGACCGGCAGTCCGATCTTCACATCAGTTGTGCATGGCACATTACCGGCAAAATCACTGACGGTGGCCGGGACACTAAGAGTATAAATAGCTCCGGCCTCCAACTCATCATCCAGTGGCACCAGCCATGCCCGGTCAGCAATGTCATCTGATAAAGGTGGCATGGTTCTCTCTCCGCCTGTCAACCATCCCTCCTCTCGCTCTGTAATGACGGTCTCTGAAAAAAGCACTCTTACCAGCTCAACAGACAAGGGCCATGCGGCAATTATCTCCGGGCAGTCATTATCATCTGTTACTGCGACTACCGAGTTTGCCCGCCCCGGCGTGCCGCCGGAAGGATCAACAGATGCTCTCCATGCCTCCGGCGTGTTGAAAGGATTCGACATGTCGGTCATCTCGGCTGACCATCCTCCACCTGACCGGTATCCGTCATTGTAGAAAGCCGGAGTGAAGGGCACGGCATGTATAAGTGAGCCTGTTGCATCGCGAAGTGCTATTGTCTCACCGCCATCATTAAGGGTTGGGAAAGAGCTGAGGCCCAGCACCTCCCCCTGACCTTTGAAAAGTGATGTCTTTGAGGCGGAGCACAGTATCACGATCTCACCCGGCTTCAGCCACCTGTCAGGAAGAGTGGCGCTGTCACTGTCTGCTATCAGGTGCCATCCGCCGGTGAAGAGCCTGTCGCCTGTACGGTTGGTGATCTCCAGGTACTCACATTCGGGAAGTCTTACAGGGGGCGAGGGATCTGCCATAATCTCGGAGACGACAACATCACCTGTGACAGCATAATAAGGGACGAAGCTGAACTCCTTCCCTGGTGTGCAGTTGCCTGTAAGGTCGCACAGGCTGCCGAATTTGATCGTTGCAGTCTCCCTGTTGCGAATCTTTTTGGCAAGGTGTAATACATAAGCTGCAGGACTGATACGTGAAATTTTAATAATCTTGTTATCAGAACCGATGCTGATATTCCCTTCTTCCGTAAAGCTGCCGTCAGGCTCCTCGTCAAGCATTAACTGTAACATATCAGGACTCAGGGCTGCAACGGATATTATCCCTGGCGGGAGGGTGTCAGCAATATATGTACCGCTTACACAGACATCATCCAGCCACAAAAGCCTGTCACGTGTCGCAGTATATGTATAGACAATCCCTGCATACCTTGGCACATAAAGCTTCTGCTCAGTTCCGCTCCACGCTCCCTGCCCCCAGCTCCCTGCTCCCTGCTCTCCCACTTCCACCCTCCACTCTCCTGCTTCCGACCTCCTCACTATTATAGTCATTGCTTCATCTACCCCTACATCGGCCTGCCAGTTGATGCCTGTTGTCACCACCACCTCCGCCTTCCCTCCTGTAATGTGCCACATTCTAAGAGTATCATCATATCCGGTGGCATTGACTCCAACTGCGAAACCGTTATAACCGCTTCCGCTGATTATCTCACTGGCACCTGCATCACTCATAAGTATGAATGACCACCTGTTGGAAGAGGAAGGGTCAGTCCCGTGTCTGATGGTAAACTGCCACATTACCGGGGCACACTCAGGGCATAGTCCTGATATGCTGAAAGTTGCAGCATCGGCAGATGATTCGATGTTGTCCCATGAATGATGAAGTGAATATGAGCCAATCAGAGGCTTGACGCTGTCAGCCCTCCAGCTGTCAGGCAGGCTGAATGTCCAGCCCTCTGTTGTTGCCTCCTCGAAGGTGTGGCAAACCTGCGCTGATGTGCACAACGAAAGCAGCATCAACGACATCAGAATAACCTTTTTCATGCAGCGAGAATAAAAAAGATTAAATTTGTCGGATTTTCGAAATAAAGTTCGTATAATTTTTTCAAATAGTAATAAAATGAAAGTTGTTGTTGTTGGTGCAACAGGTATGGTAGGCAGGATGATGCTTAAGGTTCTTGAAGAGAGAAACTTTCCGGTTGACACACTGATTCCTGCGGCGTCAGAAAGGTCGTCAGGGCGTGAGGTGACCTTCAGGGGTAAGCCTGTGAGTGTGGTGAGTGTGATGGAGGCTGTTGAGGCGAAGGCCGGGGTGGCACTCTTCTCCGCAGGTGCATCTATATCGAGGGAGTGGGCTCCGGTATTTGCAGAGAATGGCACTGTGGTGATTGATAACTCATCAGCATGGAGGATGGAGAAAGGAATACCGCTGGTGGTGCCGGAGATCAATGCTTCAGCTATCAGTGTAAAAGATAAGATTATTGCCAATCCAAACTGCTCGACAATACAGATGCTTATGGCGCTGGCCCCGCTCCACAGGGAATACGGCATCAGACGTCTGGTCGTTTCAACATACCAGTCAGTGACCGGTACCGGGGTCAGGGCGGTTACACAACTTGACAATGAACGACGCGGCATCAGCGGCGAGATGGTATATCCTTACCAGATAGACCTTAACTGCCTGCCGCACTGCGATATCTTTATGGACAACGGCTACACCAAAGAGGAGATGAAGCTGGTGAACGAGACACGAAAAATCTTCGATGATGAGGAGATACGTGTCACAGCCACTGCCGTCAGGGTTCCTGTAAAAGGAGGCCATTCAGAGGCTGTCAACGTGGAGTTTACAAAGGAGTTTGAACTGGAAAGGGTGAGAGAGCTGCTATCATCATCCCCAGGGCTGATCCTCTATGACAATCCTGACGAAAGAATATACCCCATGCCTCTTATAGCGCATGACCGCGACGAGGTCTTTGTAGGACGTGTCAGGCGCGATTTCTCACAGGAGAGATCTCTCAATATGTGGGTCGTAGCTGATAATATCAGGAAAGGTGCAGCCACAAACGCGGTACAGATAGCAGAATACATGGTATCAGCAGGGTTGCTGAGATAAACGGTCAGGAGGCCGTATAAAGAAAGTCGTTGTAAGGATAGCGCCTGACGTGTATCCTCCTTACCTCATCGTACATCATCTGCCGCAACTCATCAATATTCTCTTTCTTCTTAGCTGAGATAAAGACTGTGCGACGGTCTTTATCAGATGCCATCCATGTATTGCGAAGGTCATCGAGTGACCTGTGCTCCTTCTTCAAAGGAGTGAGGTCATATTCATCCCTGGATGTATATGAAAATATATCGATCTTGTTGAAAACAAGTATCGTTGGCTTGTTGAGAGCTTCAAGGTCACGCAGGGTGGCATTGACAACCTCCATCTGCTCCTCGAATCCCTGGTGGGCTATGTCGATGATATGAAGCAGCAGGTCAGCCTCTCTGACCTCATCAAGGGTCGATTTGAACGACTCAACAAGGTCATGCGGCAGCTTGCGGATAAACCCGACGGTGTCTGAGAGAAGGAAGGGCAGGTTTTCTATCACCACTTTCCTGACTGTGGTGTCGAGTGTTGCAAACAACTTGTCTTCAGCGAAGAGGTCGCTCTTGCTGATAAGGTTCATCAGTGTTGACTTGCCAACGTTGGTATATCCCACGAGCGCCACTCTTACCATTTTCCCTCTTCCCTTTCGCTGTGTGGACATCTGAGTGTCAATCTTCTTGAGCTGCTCCTTCAGCTTCGAGATTTTGTCACGTATTATACGGCGGTCAGTCTCTATCTCCGTCTCACCGGGGCCTCTCAGTCCTATTCCCCCCCGCTGTCTCTCAAGGTGTGTCCACATGCCTGTCAGCCGTGGAAGCAGGTACTGATACTGCGCCAGCTCTACCTGCGTGCGGGCATGTGAGGTACGGGCACGACGGGCAAAGATGTCAAGGATGAGGTTGGTACGGTCAATGACCCTGCAGTTCAGCTCTTTCTCTATGTTGCGCATCTGGCTGGGCGAGAGCTCATCATCAAAGACTGAGAGAGTGATATCATTGGCTTCAATGAAGGCAGCTATCTCTTCTATCTTACCCTTGTTGACAAATGTGCGGGGATTGGCATGCTCAACCTTCTGAACGAAGTATCTTACCGGCTCTGCCCCTGCCGTTTCTGTCAGGAAGGCCAGCTCATCAAGATATTCATGTGCTGTTGCCTCGCTGATCTCGGGAGTCACTATCCCTACCAGTATCGCCTTCTCAGTGCTGCTCTCTTTCTGTGCCATAAGCTATTTGAGCCGCAAAAGTAATAAAAAAAGAGGGTGCGTAACTATATTTACCACCTCCCCCTGTCCGCCAACCGGCGGCCAGGGTACTCCTCCTTATCAAGGAGGAGAAATCTAAAGTATTTAATATCAGACATTTCCCCTCCTTTTTTAAGGAGGGGTGTCCGCCAGCTGGTGGACGGGGTGGTAAAAATATTATTTAAACTACCTGTCTCAATTAATAAATCTCCTGTTCGTCTCCATAAACCCTCTGATGGCCATCTTCAGGTTCTCAGTGCACATGAGGACCATATCAATATCGAGAGGGAAAGGGGCCACCTGTGACTGCAGCATCTGCTTCTGCTCCGGAGAGAGTGCGTTGACATCACCGATAGCCCGTGCCGAGACATGATCAAAGTTTGAGGTCGCTCCTATCGGCTCCTTCTTGATCATCTTCTCCGGATTGAGAGCTATGATCTCAACATCACCCTGAATGACACACTCCTTCACCTGGAAAGTCTGTATGAGGGCACACTGGACCTCTTTGTATTTCTTCACTTTTATGTCGTTACCCAATGAGTCTTTTGCCACATTGCCCCTCGAGTCCTTTACATACTCGAAGCCATCCTCAATGGTCCTCTTCACAAGGCTGTCACGCTGAAACTGTTTGTCAGGACTGACGGCTACAGATCTGATGTTAACGTTAACAAGGTAGTCGTACTGGGTCTGGTCATTCAATACCGTAGTATAATATTCCACCCAGTCACTGTTTAGCCTGGGCAGGTCAAGGGCGAGCAGCTCCTTCTCAAAATCCTCGGGGAACTTGGTGGCGGAAAAGTTCTTAACATCGACATAGGCACGACTGATACCCAGGTATCTTGACTCCTGCATCATCTGGTCTATACCTTCATAGTCACCGACATACTCTTTTGCCCTGGCAAATTCCTCATAAGCCAGACGGTATGAGTCTTTGGTGCCGTTTTTCATCAGCTCCTGTCCGTGAGCATAATAATAGTCTGCCGCCTTATTCTTTGCAATGATCATCTCCTGCATGTAATCGACGTAGGCATATTCGATGGTTCTGCCCTTATATGTAATCGGGGTGACAGTGCGGACGAGAGACTGCCTGTCATTCATCTTCTTATAGATCAGATATATCTCATCCCATGAACCTGGTTTTCCCTCCATCTTCAGGTAGCGTATCCGCTCGTTATCCTGTTCCATCACGATAGGCATCGCACGTTCGAGGCTGAGGATGTCCTTTTCGCTTTTCGGATTCTTTCTCAGCTCTTTGACTGCCACACTTATGGCGGCATCATAGTTACCGGACTCAATCTGTTTCTTTGATGAACCGCAGCCTGACATCAGCAGTGCGGCAACAAACAGTAATGCAAAGGTCTTTCTCATGTGTAGGATAATAGTTAAGCCCCGCTGAAAAGGTGACTGGCGGGGTTAAGGTTAAACATCATATCTGTGGATTGTTATTGCAGCTGGAATATTATTGGGATCGAATATCTTACTCTCACCGGGCGTCCGCGCTGCATACCCGGCTCCCATTTTGGCGATGCTGCAACTGCTTCCTTGGCTGCTTCGTCAAGGAGGGCGTCAACACTGCGGGTGACGGTGACGTTGCTGACGGTACCATTGGTCTCAACGACGAAAGTGATGAAGACTCTTCCTGCAATGCCGTTTTCGGCAGCCAGTTCCGGATAGCGCACTCTTTTCTGCACCCATTCGCGGAACGTGTTTATGTCGCCTCCCTTGAATGTGGGCATGTCTTCAACGATAACAAAGATCTCATCCTCGGTCTCCTCTTCTTCTGCATTAAGGACGGGGGCATAGATCTCCACAACCTTGTCTTCGCTGGTCTCGTCATCATCGAACTTCACCTCTGACTCAAGGACAACGTCATCTTCCACAATCTCGAAGAGATCGGTTACTGTCACCTCTGGCGGTGGCACCTCCTCCGGGGGTATCTCTTCGGTAACAGGTATCACCTCCTCTTCAATGGCCTCTTCGGTCATGCCGTCAAAGGCAGAGGGGCCTCTCTGCCCGGAAGTCCACTCAAAAGCGATGAGTGAGACTGCCAGTGCGAAGATAATGCCAATCTGTATGAACAGTGACTTCTTGTTCTCCAGGTTTGCCTTTTCGCTTTTCTTGGATTCCATGATTTTACTATTTGTCAGCACCTCAAAGTTACAAAATTGTTTGGTACCTCCAAAGGCTCAGGGTGAAAGTGATAAATGTTAAAAAAAATATTTCTATATTTGCCGCGCACCGGGGATATAGCTCAGTTGGCTAGAGCGTGTGACTGGCAGTCACAAGGTCAGGGGTTCGATTCCCCTTATCTCCACAAAACAGAGTGAGAGTGAAAGCGGGAGCGGGCACTCTCACTTTTTTTATGGATCTCCTCAAAGCCGGTCAATTAGCTCTGCGGAAAGATGGTCATTGTCACCGGCTTTTTCACCTGGTTAAATCCGCATCCACTCTGACGCTGGTTTTGATTTTGGCTTCCGGCCATAAAACAGATCATCAGCATGGTATGCGAGGCGCGCGAAAAGACGGGAGTGTCTTATTAGAAACCGTATTGTATTATGAAACAGGTTATTGCGGTGGCTGAAGGGACAGACAGCCATGCAGCGGCCACAGTCGGTGCCGCTGGTGCACCAGTAGCGGTAGCAGCTGTCAGAGTCTATTCTCCATCGCTTTACACCATCGATTTCCTGGATGTCATCAGTGGGTATTGAGTTTCCGGGGCAGCAATCGGCACATTTCTTACACACCCGGCAGAATTCAATCATATTCCGGTCAGGCCGGTATTCGCCGGGAATCAGGGGTGCATTGGTTGTGACAACAGCTATCCTTGCCCGCGGACCCAGAAGGGGAGTCATAAGAAGTCCCATGCGCCCAATCTCACCCAGTCCGGCATCGCGGGCCACAAGCGGACAGATAACCTCATAATCGCCATCGATGTGCGCCCGGCTGTCGTACCCGAGATTCTTCAGGAACAGAGTCAGTTGAACGGCTATATTGGCGCTGCGCAGATATTGCTGTGATGACTCAAAGAGTGCCGGCGAACCCGGTGCTGACTGAACATTCTTGTAGTCCATCTCAACAGTGAAGGCTATGGCATATTTATGTCTCCTGATAACCGGCTTGCCTTTGTCAGCACCACGGCCTCTCATGGTATAAAGATGGTACTCCTGCAATTCAGTTATACCCACCGAGTGAACTCCAAGATAGCGGGTCCACCCTTTTAAATATTTCGTGAGAGCAGCTGCCGTCAGATCGCTTCTTTTTTCTGATACCGGATGGTTAATAGCCTTCTGCAAATACTCTATAACGGTAAAGCAGGCATCAGCAGCCGGAAAGTTAAGCGGATGGAAATTTGCTCCATGTTCAGATAGCAGTCCGGGCAACGCCCTGGCCCTGGAGTCGTTCTGAGCCTGTAGCGGATGTGCTGAGTAATATTCATCCCAGTCAGGGGTACCGGGCTTCAGCTTCATCCGCGCAAATATCACGTCGTGCTCATCCACATTGCGTGGTGGGGCTGATAGTTTCCTGCCGGAGGGCTGCTTCATAATGCAATATAATACAAAATATGCCATGTCACATGGTCAAACTGTTGAGAAGTCAGCGACGGCGGTGGGCGAAATGGATCAGAGCACAGAACAAGGGCATGGAGGGGTATTCGGTTATCAGTTATCGGTAATCGGTTGTCAGTTAATTCCCCCCTGTATCCTGTACCTTGAACCTTTAAACTATCAGATCCTCAGATTGAAGAGTGAAGCTTTGAAATCCAGACGAAGCAGTGCGTTGGGGCATCATACCCACCTACTTAGCCGGTTGGATGATTCGGAAGGCAAAGCATCGTTGCACGAAGAGATATCGGAGCCTGTTTTAATTTATTTTGGCACATTGAGTAACAATTTTGGAACGCACAGCAACATCTGTTACAACAAAAAGATCGAACTTTATTACTCCTTTTAAATGGGTGACATTACTGTTCCTTTGCAATTAAACAGACTGACAATGAAAATGAAAAAAGTGCTTTTCAAATCTATCAGTGTTCTTTCGGTTCTCTTTATGTTAAGTTTTACATCGTGTGAATTGATGGGTTGCTATTCATGCACGCGGACTAATGACAAAGGAAAAGAAGAGAAACAGGGCACTTGCTCTACTGACACTGCGGATCAATTGAGAAATGAAGGGTGGACATGTGATGGCGGCTGGTGAAAGTTATCCTCCTTATCCGTTCTCAGATTAATCTCCTTATTGATATTCTAGAGGAACTCAACCACCTCTCCGAAGGTTTTTCTCTTTTTGATTCCTGATTTCCGGAAGTCAGGACGGGGATACCCTATGGGAGTAATACCATATACCTCCTGGGTACCTCCAATGCCAAGTGCCTCCCTCAGCATTGCGGGATCATAATTTGCGATCCAGCAGGCTCCCACACCCTCATTTTCTGCGGCAAGTATGATATGAGTCATGGCTATTGCGGCATCCGTCTCCATAGAATTGTAACCGTCGAAGCTCCTGACCCATGCCTGGTCCTTCAGCCCTACTACTGCAACAACATGAGGCGCGTCACCAAACCATTCACGGCTGTAGCATGGCCTGACCTTCTCAAGCATATGCGGAGAGGATATTACCAGGAATTTCCATGGCTGCCTGTTGGCTGCCGAAAGAGCGAGCCTCCCGGCATCAAGGATCCGGTTCAGTGTCTTCTCCGACACAGGCCTTGAAGGGTCATAACTGCGGATGCTCTCGCGCTTATTGATTAATTCAGTGAAGTCCATTTGTTGATGTTTTATCTCTGTCTGAAATAGTAAGCCGTAACATTTGATGAATCAAAAGTACGATGTAAGCCAGGTATACGCAAATATTCCGGCAGGAAGGCAGTAAACCAACCAGGAGGATATCTTGCAGGCGGAGACTGTCCTAAGTCAGATCTCCCTGCGACAGTCTCACCAGTTTCGAGATATAGCGGGGATCCTCGGCATAGGGGATGCTCCTTAGGATAACAAGGTAAAAATCACTATCCAGTTCACCTTCAAGCTTGTATCCCCTTGACAGGTAATACTTCTGCCACATCGCATAGTCGATTACGGAATCTGACCAGTGAGCATACTGAGCATGTTCCTTGTAGATACCCATGGCAACCGTGGGCCTGCGGAGGGGATACTTCATCCCGAAAAGATTGTTCCCGTTGACAAAAATATCTGAAGTAAAATACCCCGTTTCAAGACGCGATTGCAATATGACTATGTCCTGATAGAGCACCCCTTCATATTCAAGGCACTTTTTCAGCAGCTCCTCGCTGAAAGGCTCATACTTTATCTGGAAATAGAAGAGCGCCCTTTCAGCCTGGTATTTCATCTCTTCCGTCATCACAGGGCTTCCTCCCGGAACCAGATATGAGTTCAGGAGAAACAGAGACCCCAGCATCAGGGTACGTGCAGCATTACTTCCCGGAACCCTGTTTATCGTCAGATTCCCGAAAATTTTCATTAACCCGGAAGCAACGCCTGAACCCCAACAAAGCAGTTTGAATTTCTTCATGGCTTTCGTTTTGACTTTCGGTACAAAGTTACTTCACATGCTCTTCGCACACAAGGCCGGGCTGACTGATTAGTGTGATTATGAGTGTGTTACAAAAGCCATTGGTCAAATTTTTCCGACGCTTTATTGCCTTATAGGGTGAGCTGACAGCCTGATGAATATGTTTCGTCAAAAAGAGATCAATTTTTACGGCGAAATTGGAATTTTACGGCATTATACCCCACTGAAGGGTATATAACACTAATTATCTGAATGATATTTGCGACTGACGGATGATTATCCGAAATCAGGAATTTTGACCAAAGGATGTTCCGGAGAGATTAGATTAGGCAAAAATACCAGGTATGATCTTGGGTTATCAGTTATCGGTTATCAGTTATCGGTTGGGGGTGTTAAGTGGTTTTGCAATTGTGCGGTTTTTCGTTTATTGTTTATCGTGGAACCCTGAGAACAGAGGCTATATGGCCTTCACAAGACAGGAACTGACCGCATGACCGCAAGACCGCAAGACCTGAAGGATGACCCGTCAATCCATAACGCAACGTACTGATGCTCCCATGGTCTTTGTATAGAAATTAATCTCTACTTCAGACTGTGAATTAAGTATTCGCCTGTACCAGGCATCAGCATCGGGATTATTTTCATATGGTGTTGAGGTCCACCAGTAAGCTGCTGATCCAAGGCCATTAAACAGTCCGTCAGGGGTGCGGTTGCCTGCAGGAAGGGCGATGAATCCGAATTCATTGGTAGCTCCGATATTCGGTATTTCCCAATGTCCCTTTCCGGATTCCTTCAGCTTCCCGCCAGCGACCGGCAGGTCTCCGACATAAAGCGTCAGGGCAGCCCATTCCGCATCTGTCGGAACGTGCCATCCTGCCGGACAAAGTTTGCCGCTGCTGACAGCGTGCCAGTTGTACAGTGCTCCGTAAGTTACCTTATAAGTTGTTTCCTCATTGCTGTACCAGCAGTATGATCCGGCTGTCAGACCCTGCCAGTCAGTTGCTTCTGTGACCAGGGGTATTGATGTCCCGTTGTTATATTTTGTGGTCCTCAGATTTTCGGCCATCCATATCTGACTGCCTATCCTTACGGTGCTGTAAAGATTACCATCAGCATCCATTACCGCCGGACCGGGGGTATTAATCCAAATGACAAATGACACAGCATCGCCATAGGCGGTGCCATTTTCATTCGTGGCATATGCCCGCACATAGTAGGGTCTGTTTTTCAACATGCCGGACATATCACATGAAAAAGTATCAGCAGCCGGATAACCTGATATTACATTATCTGAAAGGTCAGGCAGTGGATCAGTACCCCAGCATATACCACAGTCAGTTATTTTTCCGGTGCCCTCGCTTAATATTGCACCTCCGCATCTGGCCAGTACTGTCGTTATTACCTCTGCTTCGGAGGTGGCAACTTCGGGGATCTCCTTCTTTTCACATGAATGAAACGCAGATGCAAGAACAAGAAGGAGAAGGGCTGTAATCTTACATGTAGTCTTCATAATGAAAATGTCTCATTTAATCCATTTACAGGCATCACCTCTGTCCTTTAAGTATTAATCAGATGACGCGCTGACTCTCAAAGTGCTTAAACGGATAACTAGGGTTCCATGTTTCAGGGTTTCAGGGTTTCAGAGTGCATTCTTGCTCCTATTTCTTCAACCCAGGGCAAATAATCTTGACTTCGGTCCCTGCCTTGATTATATTTGTTATAAGGAAATAGAATACTTACAAAGTGTTTACAATAAATAACTAAAACCAAGACTATGGCCAAAAAAACTGCTTATCTGCTATTGAGTTTCTTCTTCTTCACAGTCGCCATGCATGCACAAGAAATTGCCCCCGCCCCGATGGTTTATGACAAGGTAAACTTAGGGATCGGAGGAGGTCTTGATTATGGTGGTTTCGGCGCTGACTTAATGTTTTACCCACATCAGAGTGTCGGGCTCTTTGCCGGTGCAGGCTACGCTATTGCCGGCTTTGGATTCAATGCCGGGGTAAAATACAGATTCATCCCGAAAAAACAGCCGTCGGGGATAGCTCCCTATGCAATGGCAATGTATGGTTATAACGCCGCCATTGCCGTAGCTGATGCATCACAGTTCAATAAACTCTTTTACGGACCGACCTTCGGCGCCGGACTGGACTTCGGCTTGCGTCCAGGTAAAAGAGGATACTGGTCTGTAGCGCTGCTCGTTCCCATCAGGAGTTCAGAAGCCAAGGAGTATGTGGAGGACCTGGAGGAGAATGAAGGAGTCGAGTTTAGTATCGGGTTACTGCCGGTGGCATTTTCAATCGGATACAGATTCATATTACGTTGACCTGACGCAGGTACTCTTTTCATTCTTACCACAGAAGTTTTTCCTTCAATACCAGGAAGCAAATCTTTAACTTTGGCTTTGACCAGAGGAACTTTGTATATTTGGCTCGGCTAATGATGCTGAATATGAAACCCGGGAAAGTCATTTTTAAGGTAATCCATCTCCTGCTGTTGCTTCTTATGTTAAGCTTTGCTTCCTGTGCAGATGCGAATATCTGCTGGCTGTGCGAAAATCCAATTGATCCCTCAGACAGGTTTGAAGTATGCAATACGGCGGCCAAAGTCAAATGGGAGTCATATGGATATAACTGTAATTGAAACGTGGTGAATAAACCGGTAACTAAAAATGCTTTCAATGAAAACGAAAAAAGCCTCTCTTAAAGTTATCGCTCTCCTTCTTTTTCTGTTCATGGTAACTTTTGTCTCCTGTGAGGAAGAGTGCTGGACATGTATAAATGCCGAGGGTGACACTATAGAAGCCTGCTCCGAATCGGCCAGGGATATCTGGGAGGGCCTGGATTTTGTCTGTACTCAGAATTAAGGTTTTATGTCAGCATATAAAAGGCACGATTATTGCGGAGTCTTTGCCGAAAGTCATTAACCGGTAAAACTATGATCACATTAGGTATAATACTGTTTACAGTAATCGCATATATTGTCAGGCAAACAAAGAAGCTTAACTGAGAGACTGAATCATAAATCACCTCATAAGATCTTATTATCATTTGGGTGCGGCCAAAGCTGTCTGGCAACTGCAAAAA
>JALOMO010000100.1 GCA_025455395.1 Bacteroidales bacterium | reverse complement strand
ACTTTCGACTTTCAGACCCTAATTTGACCTCGCATTTCTGAATATGATATTGAGAATGCCTTTAAAGAAGTACCGTATATCGGTGGCGGTAGGTTTTTGGTCATAAGCGTCAAGATACCTTTTCTCAGACATCTGTATTGCCTCAAGCCCGACGGGCATGTCTGCATAGTATGGAGGCAGCAGTCCGGGCTTATAATTGATACGCCGCAACCGCAGCTCTTCTGAATAGAGATTGAAATAGTGAGAGGAGAGAGGTCTCACACCCACGATCTTCATGTCGCCCATGAACAAGTTAACAGTCATTGGCAGCTCGTCAAGCCAGATACGTCTGCAGAATCTTCCCCAGGTGGTAACGCGGAAGTCGTGTTTCATCTTACCGCCCTCCTCAAGGTCGTGAAGGTCATAGACATAATCCTGTATGAACTCAGAGTAAGGATGCATGGTTCGGAGTTTGAACACATTGAAAACCTTACCGTTTTTTCCTACACGGGGGAGGGCAATTATCATTCCGTAACCGTTGCCATTGGCAGAGAGAGGCGCTGATCTGCGCTGAGCCTTTATGCAGAGCATGTTACCGGCAAACTTTTCCTGTTTAATTGAAAATCCTGCCCGGCAGAGTCGCCCCAGAGCCTCTGCCCTTGAGAGAGGCGGGTTGGCGCCATCGGTGAAGAACTGCCATAAGCCTCTTGTGATACGCAGGCGGGGTATGACACGCCTTATCAGAAAGTCAAGGGGTAATACAAGGTAGTAAACCGGAGCTGTGAGATAACTCCTTAGTCGTCTTGCCCTCTGCTCCTTCGTTTCCACACAGCAGATAAAGATGCCGTCACCGGTGAGTCTTACATTGACTGCATCGAAGAAGGCATCAATACCTCGCAGGCTGTTCATCGGTTTGAGGTTTATGATGCATGTATAGTCGCCCGGTGCAAGGTTCTGGATGTTAAAGAGGTCGGTGGTGGAGACGACAGAAAGAGCTGATCCTTCCGCCTTGCTGACCATTGAAGAGAGTGCTTCGGCACGTTCAGGCGGACAGCCCTGCATCAGCTTTCCTGTCAGTGCAGGGTCGGCTGTCATTCCGTTGGAACTGTCAGGGTGTGAGCGGGCCACCATGTCACGCTCGGTCATAGGAGGAAGGTCAATGGCCTGCAGGGCAGCTTTGTTGAATGAAATCCATATGGCGCCGCCAATGAGCTCAATCAGAGTGGCTGTAAGGGCAGTCCCAAAGACAACGGTTCTTGAATATCCTTCATCACGGAAGGCGTACATAAGAAGTGCGGCAATGCTGGTGGCGACAAGATTTGAGGTAATAACGTAATAGAAGAGTGTTCTCAGGCTGACGATGCGTCCGCTACCGATCTTCCCGTTAAGAAGCGAAACGACGACCCATAAAAGAGCCAGAACGATGAAGAAAGGGGTGTGAGAGGGAATATACTCCTTCATGCCTGCGGGCTTGAGCCAGGTCATGAGGATGAATGACAGAGTCAGGATAAGGATATCTGCAGCAGTACTGTATACCCGGAAGCGTCTTCTGTTATGCATTTCCCCGCATTTCTTGTGCAAGTTAATAATAATTTGAGCTAACCCGTATATTTGCACAAATGTCATGCCGATGAGACCCTGCTGCCAGAAGTTATTAATATTGGTTTTTTTATTTTCCCTGATATTACCGGTGAGTGCACAGTATATCCCCGAGCCTGTTACGAATGTCTCTTTGTATCTCTTCATTGATGAACTTGCTCTTGACGGAATAATTGACCTCAACGGGGCAGTGAAGCCCTATGACAGGAAGACCATCCTCTCTTGCCTGGAAAAAGCTCTTGAGTCTGAGGGCAGCCTCACCCCCAGGCAGCTGAAGGAGGTGAGGTTTTACCTGGCAGACTTCGGGGCCACAGACAAACCCGGGAAATTCAGGTTTCTGAAGAACCCGGCAGTGGCCAGGTATGCAGATACACTCTTCAGTGTGACTGTCTCGCCCATACTGGGATTGACAGCAGCCTCTGACGGATCAATAGCCTGGAAGAATGGTGCGAAGGTATATGGTAGTTACGGTAACTGGTCGTTCTTCGCGGCGCTGCAGGATAATCACCAGGATCCTTTGACGGGCAAACCCGAATATCTCACCAGGGAGCGTGGTGGTCATATCAAGGGAGATACCGATTTCTCCGAGATGACAGGGGGTGCGGCTTATTCATGGCGGTGGGGTAACATTTCGCTTCTCAAAGATTCACCGGTATGGGGTAGCGGTTATGCCGGATCAAACATACTGTCAGGCAGGGCACCATCGTTCATGCAGCTGCGTCTTTACCTCAAACCGGCAAAATGGGCGGAGATGACCTGGTTTCACGGATGGCTCACATCGATGGTGGTCGACTCCACACGCTCATACTGGGTTAGCAATGCATATGGTACCGATTACCGGGAAGTTTATCATTATAAATTCTTCAATTCAGCCATGTTCACTTTCATCCCTGTCAGAAACCTGGATATCTCCATCGGCAACAGCATCATCTATTCCGATCCGCGGCTGACACCATCATTCCTTTTGCCCTTTTACTTTTATAAGTCTGTTGATCATGGTGCCAATTCCGGGATTGACAACAGCAACTCACAGATGTTCATTGATATCAGCTCATACAACATAAAGCATCTTCATTTATACGGCACTCTCTTCATTGATGAGCTGTCCACGGAGAGGTTCACCAATTCGGAATACAACTATTTCTCATGGAAAGGCGGATTCAGGACAGGCAACTTTCCTTTCCTGCCGAATCTATGGGCAACAGCTGAGTTCACCTTCACCTACCCGCTCACTTTTCAGCATTATGTGCCGACGCTGACATTTGAAAACCAGGGGTATAACATGGGTCACTACCTGCGTGATAACAGCCGGAGCCTCTGGTTAGCGGTTGATTATAAACCAATCAGGGGCCTGGCTGTACGTCTCTGGCATGAGCGCTCTGAACGTGGGCCTGATTATCAGAGCCTGGGTGGCGACAGGGTAGGATTGCCTTACATGGAGCCGGTTGAGTGGAAAAACATTGCGACCGGCATTGAGGTCAGCTATATGATCACAGGTGGCATTCGTGCCGACATTAAGTTCGTCAACAGCCTCGTTGAAGGTGAGGAATCATGGACTGCCCCGCATCTCTACGGCCAGACCACGACGTTCAGCGGCGGGCTCGTATGGGGATTCTAGGATTTGTCCTGCAGTCCTGCGGTCCTGCGGTCCTGGGGTCGTCATGTCAGGGGTCTGATTGTCTGCCTGGATAATTAACTTTTTTTACGACCTGACTGCAAGACCGCAGGACCGCAAGACCGCAAGACATTTTTTACTACTTTTGTGCTGCAATACAGAACAGTATGGAACAGAATGCGGCATTGCCGGAGAGGGAGGAAACCCCGGTATTACCCAGGCCGGAGAAGAAGTGGTATGCCGTCTATACAAATGCCAGGGCTGAGAAAAGGGTTTACCAGAGGCTTACAGATATTGGCATTGAAGCCTTTCTTCCGCTGCAGAAGACACTTAGGCAGTGGTCAGACCGCAAGAAGCTGGTTGAGAAACCGCTTATCAGTTCATATGTTTTTGTCAGGGTCACCCCGAAGGAGTTTTTCCCTGTCAGGACCACTGATGGTGTTGTGAAGTTCATAATGATTGCCCGAAAGCCTGTCGTCATTCCCGAATACCAGATAACCAACCTGAGAATACTCTGCGGCAGCGATGCAGAAGTGTCAGTAAGTGATGATGTATTCACAAAAGGTGACATGGTTGAGGTGATTATAGGTTCTCTTACCGGCCTTCGCGGCGAACTGATCAGGGTTGGTAAAAAACATAAGGTTGTAATCCGTATTATCCAGCCCGGGATGAACCTGACAGTTGATATTAAAACAACATCGATTCGTAAACTCGAAAAAAAGTAGGATATTTATCTTCTCATAATCGCAGACAAACAAAAGAATCAATGAAAAAAATTATACCATTTGTTGCGCTGTTATTGCTGGTTACCGGATGCTCAACCAAGAAGGAACTATCATACCTCAACAATCTTGACCTGGAAGAAACAGGAGGCGAAAGCTTCTTCACGATGGATATACCAGACTATAAGGTTCAGCCGCGTGATATTCTGTATGTCTCCGCCAAAACCCAGACTCCTGATGGCATGCTCGAGGAGATATTGCAGGGTAAAAATGCGCCCGGAGGCAGCTATATGCAGGGCGAAGCCTCACAATATATCATGGGATACAGTGTCGATCCGGAGGGAAACGTCACAATCCCGATTCTTGGTAAAATGGCGGTTGCAGGTATGACTATCTATGAAATAAGTGATACAATGCAGGCGAAAATAGACTCCTTTTTCCGCCATGCATATGTGGAGGTGAGGTTGCTCAGCTTCAAGTTCACTGTTATAGGCGAGGTTCGTGTTCCCGGGAGTTACGTTAATTACAATGATCAGCTGACTATCTTTGAGGCCATAGGCCGGGCAGGAGGAATAACCGAGACCGGAGCAAAGGAGCGTGTCCTGGTGATAAGGCCAGTCGGCAACCAGACAACCACCTTCAAGCTTGATCTTCAGGATAAGAATATACTCGCCTCACCTGCCTATTTTCTGTCACCGAATGATGTGATAATCGTACAGCCCGTGCCAAAGAAAACTTTCAATGTGAATCTTCCTACCTATGCTTTTATTTTGACAACCATATTCAGCACTATTACCACTACGCTGCTTCTGATAGATTATTTCGAGTAGCAAAATTGAATGCAACCAATGGAAAACGGCGAGCAGAATTATTTTATGCCTGAACACGAAAGTATTGATTTTCGCAGGTACTTTTCATTGTTTTTAAGCAACTGGTACTGGTTTGCCGGGGCGCTGTTCATAGCTCTCTCAATCGCCTATGGAATCAATCGCTGGGGTCAGGAGCTTTTTACCGTGCAGAGCACTATACTGATAAAGGATGAGGTATACGGGGGCGGTAATGCCGAGATGGACAAGATCATACCCGGGGGAGACATCTTTGGTTCCAGACAGAACCTGCAGAATGAGATGGGGATCCTCAGGTCATTCTCACTTAACCACTACATCATGGATTCTCTACCCGAGTTCCAGGTTGTTTATACTGAAGTGGGAAAGAGAGGTATTGCTGAAAGCCGGATGTACAAGACATCTCCATTTGTGGTCATGCCTGACAGCGTATGGATCCAGCCCGAAAGAGTGCGAATTGACATCAGGATACTATCGTCTGATGAGTATGAGATGACAATTGAGGACAGGGAATACGAAGCAAAACACAGGTTCGGAGAGCATTTTGAGAGGTTTGGATTCGATTTTGTCATCTATCCTCGTAATCCTGATCTCTCCCCATATTTTGAAGGCCGGTCAAACAAATACTATTTCTGGTTCATTTCTCCCCCGAGTCTGGCTAATATCTACCGCTCGAAGTTGTCAATCACTCCCATCGAAGAAGAAGCCACGCTGGTGACCCTTACTGTCACCGGGCCAGTACGTGAGCAGGAAGCTGATTACCTCAACGCATTGATGCATAATTACATCGAACAGGGGCTGGCGTGGAAGAATGAGACTGCAGATAATACAATAAAATTCATCAACGAACAGCTTAAAGGTATTTCTGCCACTCTGACTGATACAGAGGGTGAAATGGAACAGTTCCGTTTTGAGAATCGTTTTGTTGACCTGACTGCCGAGGGTACATTAGTACTACAGCGGCTTGAGCGGTATGAGATGGAAAAGAATTCAATTAATCTTCAATTGCAGTATTATGATTATCTGAGGGAATACCTTACAACACGTAACGAAAGCGGTCTGATCGTTTCTCCAAGTGTAATGGGGATAGACAACCCGGTGCTTATAAGACTTGTTGAAGAACTCTCACAGCTTCAGCTACAGCAGAAGCAGGTTGGCTTTGTCCTGCGCGATGATCTTCCGGCAGTCAACCTTGTATCAGGCAAGATGGAGGAGGCACGCGAAGCGCTGCTTGAAAATGTCACCAACAGTATCAACCAGCTCACCATCTCGCTGGTTGACGTTAACGCAAGGATAGCTGATGTCGAGACCCAGCTCGGGAGGCTGCCAGGTACTGAGCGCAGGCTGATAAAGATACAGCGCGAGTTTGACCTGAACAGCACAGTTTATAATTTTCTAAATGAGAAAAAGGCCGAGGCAAGCATAGCAAAAGCTTCAAGGGTATCTGACAATAAGCCCATTGATTTAGCGGAGCCATTCAATGCAATACGCATTAAGCCAAAGACAAGGCAGAATTACATGCTTGCTTTTATCCTTGGCTTTCTTCTTCCGGCCGGCGCCATAATCATCATTGACTTGCTCAACAACAAAGTTATAGACAAGAAAGATATTGAGAGAGCGACGAAGGCTCCGATACTGGGCTTTATAAGTCACAGTGGATATGGTACCGAAGTGCCTGTAGTTGAAAAACCGGGCAGCACGCTCGCAGAGAGTTTCAGGAGCATACGCACCTCAATGAAGTATTTTAACCCCTCCGACCAGTCTCTGGTGATAGCTGTTACCTCTACCATCAGCGGTGAGGGTAAGACATTCGTTGCTGTTAATCTTGCCGCGATCATCTCGCTTCTTGGTAAAAAGACGCTGCTTGTAGGGCTCGACCTGCGCAAGCCTCGCATTCACAAGATACTGGGTATTGACAATTCTGCAGGCATGAGCACCTTCCTCAGCAGCAACAGCAAGTTCGAGGAGATCATTCAGAAGACATCAATTGAAAATCTCTGGTTTGCCTCCGCCGGACCCGTACCACCTAATCCTGCCGAACTGATAGAACGAAAAACGATGACTGACTTCCTTGTAAAGGCTAGGAAACAGTTTGATTATATAATCCTTGACACTCCGCCTGTTGCCATTGTCACCGATGCCCTTCTGCTGGCACAGCATGCTGACATGACGCTCTTTGTGGTCAGGCAGCGTTACTCATCCAAGGGCACACTGCAGCTGGTAGATGAGATCTACCGTAACAAGGAGATAAAAAACCCTGCCATTGTCGTCAATGACATATCCATGTCAGGCTATTACGGTTACGGACTGAGATACGGCTACACCATGGGTTACTCGTACGGTTATAACTACGGCTATAAGTACTATGGCCACACCTCATATGGCAGAGGGGCGAGAGATGCTGCAGGAGCTTATTATACGGAAGATTAAGTATTCGGTAATCAGTAATCGGTTTTATTACCAATTACCGATTACCATTCCTTCATCCTTCAAAAAGATACATTCATAAAATTCATAGAGGTCTGAACCCCTAACTTTCTCCTTTCTCCTTTCTCCTTTCTCCTTTTTTAATATCTTTGCCCATCATATCCGCCTGATCGCGGAAGTCTGCTAACTTTGGGGAAGAATTGACATAAGATAACGGGTCATCAACGACATATCCGGCCCGTGCATTATTTAACTGATCTGAAGCTTGTTAGACACTATTTCAAGTGTGACTGACCAACCGGAGGATTATTCAATATGAAGTCTGTCTGCAACCTGCAGGGAGCAAGAGGTATACAATTTGGTGTCATAAGGTCTTGCGGTCTGATGTCTTGCGGTCAATCAATGAGGACGATTTAAGATACTTCATAAGACTGCTGTTACCGTTCATGATTTTCTGGCAATGATTTCTTCGTTCACTGGCTTTATCAGGTGAAACATACTGTTGGTCCTCAGCGATGTAATACATGTTTTTAACTTCGCCCGTCGAACCCTTTGAGATATTCAGAAACTGGCGAAATTCTGCATCACTTTTACGACAGAATCCCTCAGAAATATTATTCATAACTGAAATTCCCGCTCCACAGATCTGGTTCCTGAAGGTGAAGTCCTTACAGTTTTTGAAATCAGAGTAAATCAGGTTTACCAATTCTCTGGACAGGATCCAGATTTCAAGTTCTTCAAAATTCTTAATTGTTCCCATAATAATACGATTTAGAAATACAGCATTATAAATTTACAATAAAATTCCTGACTGCATGACTGCAAGACCGCAGGACCGCAGGACAAAATTTACAACAATGGAAACCCCTAAAAAACCCACCCCCCCCTCCGATGACATTGACCTGATGCGGTATGTCTCCCTGTTCATCAGCAACTGGATATGGATTGCCGTGGCAATGTTCATTGCACTGTCGCTGGCTTATACATTCAACCGGTACTCCACGAGGATTTACAATGTAAAAGGCGCCCTCCTCATCGAGGAGGAGAAGAGCTCGGGGGGCTACTCAGGTCTCGATCAGGCTCTTACCGGAGGCAGCTTCTGGGGGTCGTGGCGTAACCTTGAGAACGAGATTGCCATACTGCAGTCATACTCGCTTAATTGCCGTGTCATGGACTCGATACCCGAGCTGCATGTCTCTTATATACCGCTCAAGCGGTACGGTATCCAGGGGCAGCCTATGTACAAGAGCTCACCTTTCATTGTTACAAAGCTGTCAGATGAGCAACCCATAGGGGTGCCTATGATCATCAGGTTCACAGGTAAGGAGACATATACTATTGAAGTAGATCAGGAGGCCACTGAAGCATGGAGCATAGAGCAGGGAGCAAGGGGCAGGGAGCAGGGAGCATGGAGCAGGGAGTTTCACCTCGGTGAGCCATTCACCTATTATGGCTTCAATTTTGTTATTGAGCCACGTGATTCATCAAAGTCTGTATATGGCGAGAACAACAGGTATCTTGTCAGGTTCGAGTCGCCTGAGAACCTGGCAAACGCATACCGTTCCGGACTTAAGGTTGAGCCCGTGAAGGAGGGAGCCTCGGTATTCACACTATCATATGACGGCTACTCGCCCGAACAGGTTGCCGATTATCTTAATATGCTGATAAGGCTTTACGGGACACAGGAGCAGGAGTGGAAAACCCTTTCTGCCAAAAGGACGATTGACTTCATTGACGAGCAGCTCGGATTCGTTACCGATTCTTTAACTCAAGCCGAGAGCAAAATGGAAAACTTCCGTCTCAATAACCGTTTTGTTGATCTCACACAGGAGGGCACTATCGTTCTGCAGCGTCTCGAGAAGTTTGAGAATGAAAAGAATCTGCTATCGATGCAGATGCAGTACTATCAGTATCTCCTTGAATATATAGACACACGCTCTGAAAGCGGGATCATCTCCCCGAGCGTGATGGGGGTGACAGACCAGGTTCTTATAAGGCTGGTGGAGGAGCTGGCGACGCTGCAGCAGAGGAAGAAGATGATGGCATTCACCATGAGCGACAATCAGCCTCAGCTGGCACTCATGGACCAGAATATTGAGGCGTCCAGGAAATCATTGCGTGATAATATATTGAGTGCGATAAGCCAGCTGAAGATGTCAATAAATACTCTTGACAGCCGGATTAAGACTGTCGAGCAGGAGATGGAGCGCCTGCCCGGGACAGAGCGAAGGCTGATTGGCATTCAGAGGGTGTTTGATCTCAACAACACAATTTATACGTTTCTCCTCGAGCGTAAGGCCGAAGCAGGCATAGCACGGGCCTCTACCATACCCGCTCACCGCCCCATTGATATGGCAGTCGCAAATAACAGCATACAGATTAAGCCACAGGAGATGAAGAATTATCTCATTGCGGTTCTGCTTGGACTGCTTGTTCCGATGGCGTTGATCGTTCTTTTCGATCTCATGAACAACAAGATCATCGGACGCCATGATATTGAAGCCCTCACCAGGGCGCCTATAATAGGATACATAAGCCATTCAGAATATCATGTTGAAGATCCTGTGGCCGAGAAACCAGGCAGCACCCTTGCAGAGTCATTCAGGGCAGTGCGCACCTCACTGAGTTTTTACACCGGTCAGACCAAATGCCCGGTCATCGTTGTAAGCTCACCTGTCAGCGGCGAGGGCAAGACCTTCGTGTCGGTTAACCTTGCCACCATCATCTCAATGATGAACAAAAAAGTACTGATCATTGGCCTCGATCTGAGAAAACCAAGGGTGCATGCCATACTCAAGGCTGTAAACGGCCAGGGGATGAGTACATACCTCAGCAGTAACGCCACCTTTGAAGAGGTGATAGTGCCAACGGAGGTAAACAATCTCTGGTTTGCACCGTCAGGCCCGGTACCACCTAATCCGGCCGAGCTGATAGGTTCACCCAGAATGGCCGAGTTTATAGCACGTGCCCGCAACGAGTTCGATACGGTAATCATTGATACACCACCTGTTGGCATTGTTACCGATGCTCTTCTCCTGGGGCATATGGCAAACGTGACACTCTTTGTTGTCCGCCAGCGTTTTACCTCCAGAGGCTCCGTCTCTCTCCTCGATGAGATTTACAGAAAAGGGGAGATGTCAAACATCACCCTCGTGGTAAATGATATCTCTGCTTCGGGCTACTATGGCTACGGACTGCGTTACGGCTATACCCTGGGCTACGGCCACCGCTATTATGATCCGGGTAATTATTACACCAGGGGGAAGGATAAGAATACGGGGTACTATACCAATGATTAGGTCCTGCGGTCTTGCGGTCCTGCGGTCCTGCGGTCCGGTAATCAGGATGACTTAAGGTATTTCATTAAACTGCTGTTGCCATTCATAATTCTCTGACAGTAATTTCTTCGGTCAAGAGCAATATCTGATAAAACATACTGTTGATCTTCAGCGATGTAGTACATGTTTTTAACCTCTCCCGCTGATCCCTTTGAGAAATTCAGGAACTGTCGGAACTCAGCATCACTGTTCCGACAGAATCCTTCAGAAATATTATTCATAATAGAAATCCCGGCATTGCAGATTTGATTTCTGAATGTAAAATCACGGCAATTTCTAAAGTCAGAATAAATTAGATTCACCAATTCTCTGGATAAGATCCAGATCTCAAGTTCCTCGAAATTTTTAATTGTTCCCTAAGCACGATTTTCTAATGAAACTATGTGAAATTACTAAAATCTTTCCTGACCGCAAGACCGCAGGACCGCAGGACCGCAGGACAAGGACCATACATTTTAGAAGCACGCTAACTCTCCTGCTTTCAGCTATTATCCTTAATATTGCTACCGCTCAGCCAAATCCGAGAGTAGCCCGCAACCCTGCCATCAACTACGACTGGCAACCCGGTTTTGTAAATATTACTGAACTGACAGGCGGAATAGGGCTGAGCCTTACTTATGCTCCCTATTCGAAAAACTATTTCGGGGTCACAACCGTTAACGGTTACCAGTTCACGCGTAATATAAAAGCCGGTATCGGTATCGGAGCTCACTTTCATGATGCAGGTATTCTTGTGCCTCTTTATCTCGATGCCAGGTTCAGCTTTAATGCCCAGGAGTTTGTTCCCTTTTTCTCTGCAGCCGGAGGAGCTGCCATGAGCCTGACTGAACTGAGTGAACAGTCACGTATATTCATTAACCCGGCGATCGGAGTAAAATGGGTGGCGGCAATAAAAAGGAGTGTGACGTTTTCAACGGGTCTCATGGTTATGTCAGGTGGCGGAGGCCGGTCCTCCTTTATTAACTTCAATCTTGGAGTTGAGTTCAAGGGGAAGTGAATGGAATAAGTTGATGATAATTAAATAAATTCAAACATTCAAACATTCAAAAATTCAAAGATTTGAAGGGGATTATATAGTTGAAGGAAAATGAAGATTGAACGCTTTGAGGATCTTGAAATATGGCGGCTGGCAAGGGAGCTTTATAAATATGTTTATGAATTGACATCTGTTTCAGAAATCAATCTTATCGCGCTTTTGACAGTAATTACATACCACAAGAAACCCTTGATGAGCTATTAGGAAAAACTGTAAATCTTAGTCAGCAGATCAGCAGTTTCATTAAATACTTGAGAAACAGTGATTACAAGGGAGAAAAATATTCTTAATCACTTTTGTCCAACCTTAAGATTCCCCTGATATCCAATATTGTTCTCATCTCCTGAATCTTTGAATCTTTGAATCTTTGAATCCTTGAATCCTTGAATCCTTGAATTTTTGAATCCTTGAATTTTTGAATCTTGAATCTTTGAATCTTGAATCTTTGAATCTTGAATTTTATCAATGCCTCCTTATAACGAAACTGACTACCTGATCATCGGAGCCGGCATAATTGGGTTGTCAATTGCAAGAGAACTTATAAGGCGTTTTCCGGATGCAACAGTTACTGTTCTTGAGAAAGAGCCTGACGTCGCCTGCCATGCCAGCGGACGCAACAGCGGCGTGCTGCATGCCGGTTTTTATTATACTGCTGACTCACTGAAGGCACGCTTCACCCGT
>JALOMO010000021.1 GCA_025455395.1 Bacteroidales bacterium | reverse complement strand
CGACGCTTTAACAGGCAAGTAAACTCCTCAGTAGCTCAGTTGGTCAGAGCACCTGACTGTTAATCAGGGGGTCCTAGGTTCAAGTCCTAGCTGGGGAGCTTAAAAAGAGTGTGAGTGTGAGCGTGAGCGAGCACTCTCACTCTTTTTCTCATAACTCACACTCACACTCACACTCACACTGGTTTTGCGGTCATGCGGTTTTGCAGGGCAGGGGGCAAGGAGCGCAGAGCATGGGGCTGGAATAGAATAGAATATAGTTTCCCCTCCTCAGTGAGGAGGGGTCATCCGCCAGTTGGCGGATGGGGGTGGTCTGTCACTATTAGCTTTCTAATCTTAGTTTATCAGGGCCAGTTTTCGGCCAGCTTCTGGAGAAATTTTGCTACTTCTTTTGAGTTTTGAGAGAGTAATACCGAATTCTATTTGAAGGAAACTCCCTGAGAAAACCTGTAGTATGGCAAATGACTGTATTGAGGTGGGATTGTAAATTTTAATCCCTTCACGCTAACACAAATATTCCTTAAATCATCGGTATCGAAAAATCCTTGAAACTTATTGTCCAATCTTATCTGAGCCTCACGGATTATTCCAGTCGGGTCGACATATATGTTTAAGTTTAACCATACATTATTGGCCTTAAGTTCTGAATAGCGGTTGCTGTCAATGCTAGACCAAACCATTTCACGGATTGCATTATACTCACTTATGTTTGTATCCGTGGCAATAAGTGTTCCCTCTTCAATATTAGCACCCTCGGGAGGAAATTTCTTTCCAACAAAAGCAGTATCATCTTCAAGACTGAAGATAATAAATGTACTATCCTGAGTCATTTCTAGTGATCTATGGGCTGTTGGGATAACTTTAATTTCATTGGATTTATTCGATTTAGCAGAAGCACAACCGATGACCAATACTACCCCACATATGAGACACAACTTTGCTATTGTATTATTCTGTTTCATAATAATCAAAAATAGAGTGAAATACTTATTTCTTTCAGACCTCAAGTTATCAAATTCCAGTTTCTTTCGTAATGAATTTCTCATGCCAGGAACTTCCTCAATCTGACTTTATATATTGTTAAGATCGTTGAAATGACTTTCCCATCCTTCTGACGGGTTACATGGAAATTTCAACAGATTGGACAGACATATGACTTTTCACATTTTGCTTGGCCCTGGAAGATTATCTTTTCTGAACAGGGCCAGCCCCCATCTAACAGGGAGATCTTACCTCTGGGGTCAGATTTGATACCTTAACCTGACCTGAGAAAGGGGGAGGTTGGGGATGGTTTTGAAATTATGTCCAGAAATTATCTTTGGGGTTAAGACAATACCTTGTTCTGGTTTATTATGTAATAACCGAACCAGACCATAAAGATAAAATGAATCATTACAATGCCCCAGCCTAACGGATTCATAAGCCCCTTTAATTGATTAATCAGAAGAATAATAGTGCTCAATAATAAGTATGTAAATGCACAATATACTACAGCTCTTCTGAACTCTGTGCTCTGAGACTTTCGAACGAAAAACAACAAAACAGGAATACTGATTATAAGTGAACCAAACATCCTGGCAAAGGTTGTCGATGTCTCATCAAGGGTCACGCCCATAGGATCCATCATTAATCCTGGGCTTAAGAGAAAGCCTACGCCAAATATTACTTCAGCAATCAGATAAACAAGAAAAAGTGTATTCATTATTTTACCTCCGCTTTGGTTTGTTGAATATCAAATTTCTGAAATTATTCAACCCATGTCAATTAAATTTACGGCAGGTGAGTAATATAGGGTGTGGTCATCATTCTGAAGAGCAAATAACCACGACCCTCATAGACCCCATCCATCATAGAGATCGTATCTCTGGGGTCAGATTTGATACCTTAACCTGATCCGAGATTGGGGGAGGGTGAGTATGGTTTTAAATTATGTACAGGTATTTGGGGATTTAAGACAATAATACTGACAATAATGTTGCAGGTTATTTAAGGAGGTGAACCATAGTGCGGACTTTTCTGTTAGTGGAGAATAAACACTATTAACTGTAATCTTGTGAGCCAATTTCATAGAGACTCACTTTGACAGTAGAAAAAATGAAGACTCTTTACATCCTTATTCTTTTTGCACTCACTCAAACTCTTTCTGCACAGAGTCCTGATAGTCATTTAAATTCAGATAGGCATAAAAATGAGTTAGGAATAGCAAACTCACCCGTCTACATAATCAATGAAGGAGAATTTGCTTTTGGTTTACATGCACATTATATCAGGGTTTTAAAGGAAACCAGGTTCGGGGTTGGTGTCGGATATGAAAGAATTTTCGATGAACATAAACACAATACGATAGGAGTTATTCTAAGTTTTGCTCCTATCGAACATCTTGCCCTAAGCCTTTCGCCCGGGATAGCTTTCAGTGACACTAACCCATCCGACTTGCATTTCGGGCTTCACTTTGAAACCCTGTATGAATTTGAGATAGGAATTTTTCATATAGGCCCCGTTGCTGAGTTTGCATATTCTGTTGATGATTACCATGTAAGTTTAGGGGTACATTTGGGTTTTGGATTCTGAAAAAACCTTCTTATCGAGGTTATTGCCTTGTAGTTGATTCATTAATCAGTTCTGATGCCCGAAAAGAACGTAGAAATAACTTTCCAATGATTTTGAAGGGTTATTGGAAAATTAAACTGATTGGACAGACTCAAGACTTTTCACATTCTGGTTCGGGTCCTGTCCGGGGAGCGAATTAAGTCAACCACTTACACGGACTTCGGGTAAGTGGTTTTTCTTTTGGGCCGGTTCCTTGTGGATTTTAGCTGAATTATTCTGATAAATCAGATGTTTCAACAATTATCCGAAACAATGTTTCATTGAATTTTTGCGGGTATTGCCAGACAAGAAAGTGGTTTGAATTTTCAAAAACTGTCAGTTTATAATCTGAATAGAGGGACTTCCATTGTTCTTCATCTGTATTCACCCAGCTTCCGTTTATTGCCCGGACAGGAATTTTAAGTGCAGAGACGCTTGATTTCAAGTCAGTTGCCGACCATTTAAAGAAGCTGGTCACGCTTGGCTCCCACCATTCAGGCATGCTGTCTCCGGGGGGCATCATACCGATTAACCTTACAGTAAGTGTCGAGTCGTTGGTATAGGCATTATTCAAAGCATTGAAATCCTTATACCTCGAAGCTTCAGTATCAAACCAGCCCTCTGCCCATGTAATGTCGGAATCATTCTCCGTCTGCCACAACTGGTCGACTGTTATCACAGCCTTTGCTTCATTGCCAAGAATCACGGCCGCTTCAACAACTACCGCTGTCCCCATTGACCAACCGACCAGGTACACATTTTTGAGTTCCAGATCCCTGCATAATCCAGCCACATCTTTTCCGTAATGTTGCATTGACCAGTCCTGCCTGTTGTGCTCAGACTTTCCAAAACCTGGTAAATCAACAAGAATAACTTTGTATTTGTCTTTGAAAAAGTCAATTTGTTCATCCCAGCTCCGACAGTTCACAGACCAGCCATGAATGAATACAATTGCAGTTTCACCTGAACCGTAGGACTCATAGTACATTTTATTGTTGTCATCAGTGTTATAGAAGTCTTTGATATCCCTGGAACAGGAGAAAGACAACAGAATAAAGGCAATAAGGATAAGCTTTTTCATTTCATCATATTTTAAATAGTCTTGTTAACAATGTTACAACGATCTTACCAAATTAGGCTAATCATATATAATGAGCACCTGGTTTTAGGAACTTTTTTTATAGTAATTCCATAAACTGTTAGACAGGTGCAAACGCCGGATAATCTGACCACATTACACCAACTGAGGGATCAGAGCACAGGGGCAGAGGGCAAAGAGCACAGGGGTTAGGTCAAGGTTGAGGTTGAGGTTAAGGGGTAGGGTGGATTTGCGATAAATCATTTTGAGGACCGAAGACCGAAGACTGAAGATTGCTGACTGCGAGCTGGGGGGTTCAGGGTTTTGCCTGGCGTCAGTATTGAGTCAGCTTCTGGTTGAAATTCACTAGTTTAGGGTTAAATTCATTGAAGTGGCGACAGGTAAACCAGTATGCTGAACCATCATACACCATTGAACCTCCAGGCAATTCTTTTTGTAAGTAAATCAATGAATTCCCATTTGTTGATGCAGCATAATAGTGATTTTTCCAATCTTTAATTTAAAATAGGAGGTCATGAAAACAAGATCCATTCTTTTGTGCGTAATTTTTCTTCAGTTATGTACTGCTGGTGCTCATTGTCAAACGGCAGCAACCCGGGATGACTCCCCATTCTGCCTTGGAACAGAGGTGTTTTTTAACACCTCAGCAATTGACGCTGTTTACTCACACCCTGATGAAATATTATGCAATGTTGACTCATTGTGGAATGCCAATGGCGCGTACCAGCTGGCAGTCCAGTATAGCCGCAACAACCGTATTAACCTGGACCGCGAAGCGTGGACTGAACGAGTAAAGACAGTTGCAGCTCTGAGTGCTGATGAGAGGGCGTTACAACCGGCCGTTGTCACATCACGGGAGATCACAGGGCTGAGCCCGGTTCTCTATAAAAAAGGATTTCCACATATCAGCTCCTTCCTGCAACCTTCTGCCCCACCGATAAAGGTTCCCGTGTACCTCATCTCTGATATTCAGCCTGCAGCATTTGCGTACCCCGGGGGGATACTTATCAACGTGAACTCACCGCGTTTTAATGGCGATCCGTCAGTTATCATGAATATCCTGGTACATGAGATCTATCATGGCGGCTATGCAAATACAATCCCTTACAGAAGTGATTATGAGTTTCAGAATGAGGCTCTTGATTTTGTCATGGATTTCCTTTTAAACGAAGGGATGGCCACCTATGTCTCATACTCTGCCCGCTACATCTTCCCTAACGATTTTGTCCCTGATTATCATAAGATGGAAAATATTGAGGAGGTGAAAGTGAATCTTGATAAGGTCGATCTGCTTTTCAGACAGGCAGAGAGACTTACGATCGACAGTCTCAGGAAACTTGCATGGCAGACAGGAGTGATTGAGAGAGCCTTCTATATTGCCGGTGGTTACATGGCAGGCGTTATTGATGAAACCCTGGGAAGAGAGGAACTGGTAAAAGCAATGACTGCCGGTCCGCTTACTTTTTTAACCCTGTATAACTCGGTTGCCGACGAAACGATGAGACTGAGGGTCCCTGAGCTGCCTGACAATATCTCACATTGTCAAAAACTAAGACTTGCACTTGCCAAGGAAGATACCACTGAATTCAGGAGACTGGCTAATGAGCTGATTAATAAAGAGGAAGCCACAGACGTGGCAGTTGAAAAGGCCATAAACAGGTATGGGTATATGTTTAAGCGCAGCAATGGAGGTATTGACAAAGCACTGGAGCTTTTCAAGCTTAATGTCAGGCTGTTCCCCGAATCATCCATGGTCTGGGACAGTCTGGGGGAGGGATATTTGAGTGCCGGAGACAATGAAAAGGCTATTGCATATTATGAATCGGACCTTGGACTTGAAAGGCCATTGACTGAAGACGGAAGACCGAAGACCGAAGACGGAAGACGGAAGGCTCAGAACTGAATCTTCATTGACAGGCCGCCATACCTGATGCGCAGATCCAGGCTTGTAAGATCCTTCAGCGGTAATTGAACAAACGGTTCAAACAGCAAGTGACGGGTCTTGCCAAATGGTATAGAATACCCTGCAGAGAAGTTGGCAAGTCCCAGAAAATCAACACCGGTTAAGGGTTCCTGTTCGCTTTCAATCTTTACGGAGGTGGTCTTTGACTCGTATGATACCCCACCGGTAGCGGCGTCGACTGTTGACCTTATGTAAGTATTGTTAAAACTGCCTGACAAATGCTGGTTCAGATATATTACAGTAGAGGCCCCTGTAGTAACAAATAAGTTTGACCCCGATCGTTTCCGGAGGGAGAATACAAAATTAACGGGAATCTCCATTGAAAGCACTTCAATATTCGCCTCATAGGAAGTGGTTGTGCCGGACAGACCATCCAGTTCCGGTGCAGCGTAATCCAGAGCCATACTGCCTCCTGATGTGCTTTCCATACCATAATTATGTTTCGCCATCGCCAGACCGGGACGAACGGAGATTCTGCGTGTAAGTTGCTGTTCCACATAAAAGCCAAATGAAACACCCTGGGCAGTGGATGGCGTATTGTCAATACTGGCCATCATACCCGATAAACCTGTCATAAGGGTTGTAGTCCTCTTTTCACGTGGGATATCAGCCAAAACAGGAAGTGCCTTTTCAGGGTTCAGCTTCAATTTAGCATCAGCATCATCAACCAGCCTTGTCTCAACGGGATTTACCGGTAAATGCATATCTCCAGGCGTTTCGTCAGCCTTGACAGTGTTAATTATTAACGAACCGGTGAGTTCGCTGACTTCACTTCTGGTATTTTCAACGATTGAAAAACTATCCTGCCCGGCATTTCTGATCGTCACTTCAGAAACCGGATCGGAGTCAGCTATCATCAGATTGTCTTCGGTTGTGGCCTGTTCCTTTATTGCAGGTTCTGTCAGCTCACTCTGTGTCTCTTTTGTTAATTGATCAGCAGATTCACCGGCATTCCTGTCGATTATACGGTTTGTATAAAGTACTCCGATAGTCAGCATTATGGCTATTGAGGCGACTTTGGCCCAAAGCGGAAAATAAAGTGCCAGGCTGGGTTTCTTCCCATACTTCTTAACATAGGAGTTCCATCCTTCCTCTGCAAGGTCGTCGGCATCAAAGCTGTTAAAAGCCTCCTTTACCTTCCTGCTGAATATGTCATCAAACTGCCTCATGTCCCTTCTTAACCGAGATAATATGCCTGTTATAGAGTTCCCGCAGCATCTTTTTTGCCCTGGCGAGGTTCGATCTGGATGTGGAAGCGGTCACTCCCATCATCTGTCCAATCTCCTCATGTGAATAACCTTCTATTTCGAAGAGGTTAAAGGTTATTTTATAGTGTTCGGGGAGGTGCCAGTAAAGTGTCAGAATATCGTTAGCGGAAAGCTCCGCTTCAATTTCAGGTTCACGTTCCTCAGTTTCTGTAATTGTATTGATTGAGAGGTAGTCATTATGTTTAAGATTTCTCCTGTAGTTATCGATAGCCGTATTAACCAGCACTTTCCCATACCAGGGTTTAAAAGGTCGCGCTGTGTCATAGTCTGAGAGACCCTCCATAACTTTCATGTAACTGTCGTTCACTATTTCCATGGCCTCATTTTCATCACGCGTGTACCTGATGCAGATCGACATTGCGAACGAGAAGTAGCGCTTGTAAAGGATCTCCTGGCAGTGTCTGTCGCCACTGGCACATCCTTTAACAAGTTCGGGGTCGGAATATTCGTGACCATCTGATTCTCTTTTACCCATTATTCCGATCAGAATTAAGCTCTTCAAAATAACTTAATTCGAACGATACTATAATCTCATCCTCTATATTTCTTCATCTACCTGAATATAATACCCACCTGCAACTCCAGTCTGTTGAACTGTGTAACTGTTTCTCTGACTGAGCTTCCACCCCACCAGTATTCATCGCGACTTAAAGAAATCTTCTGGTACCTGTATCCGATACCAATGTTTATTGCAGCCCTTTGCCAGGTAAAAAGTGCGACTCCGGCACCTGTGCCAAAGAGAAATCCTCCTTCTGATTCTCCCCATGGTTCAAGATAATTCGTATAAGGTACATCAGTTGTGGCGAAACCGTAGCCACTTTTAATCCATGCGTATGGCGATATTTTTGTGCTTAGCGGGTAATACCTTAATTCGACGTAAAGTGGCACAATAGTTACATTCATCTTTTCCATTCCTGTGCCAATGCCAGCCACAATACCATTTCTGAACTGATAACCGTTGGAAAAGTGAAAGCTGTTGCCCGATAAACTACCGGTACTGTCTTTCCCGGTAAGCACACTGGCCGCTATCTGTATATAGTAACCTTCTGTCTTCAGGTTCTTCTTAACAGGATATACCGATGCCTCAAGCGATGATATCTGTGACTTTCCGATCCTGATAATCTGCGGGGTTAAAACCTTAATATCCAGGTAATCGGTAGAATCACCTACGATGGTTCCCGATATCCGGGAACCATCGTAAAGCACAACGGTTTGATTACGCTGTTTCTGACCTGTTAAGGAGAGTGTTAGAAAAACACAAACCGCAGTCGCAATGATTCTTATCATAAAACTACTCTTCTTTAATGACGATGTGGCTTATCTGGACTATATTTTCCGGGTCGCTGTAGTCATACTGGTAAATCCCCCCGTCACCAACAAGCATCAGGATGCCATCCATCGGGATAACGTCATAGGTGTCAAAGTCCTTATAATGTGCAATCTGGTTGGTTATTATGGCCAATGGGTCAGATTTATCGTAAATTTTCAGTCCGGCTGCACCATCACAAATGAATAGCAGGTCGCCGTCGGTACCCAGTCCGTGAGGGTTGAACATCGGGTATGATTTTACAAGGTATGGGTTTGTGATGGATGATATGTCAATGACCTCTAGCAGGTTCTGTCCGTTGTTGCACATGTTACCGGTTCGCAGGGTAACATATGCATACTGACCGTCAACCACAACCGGGTCGCAGGCTCTTATATGGTCATATGATGATACCTGAACGGGTTTTTGGGGATTGACCAGGTCGAAGATCAACATTCCGGTTGTGGTTCCGATGAAGAGGTTGTTCTGCAGGCGGAAAAGGGTTTCCATGTTACGGGGGACATCAATACTGTCTATAACCGCCATTTTATCAGGCGATGTAATATCAACAGTCTTTAGCCTGACGGGAACAGCAATAACATACAGGTAATCTTCATTCAGCATGAAGCGGGCCATGGAGCCGCCGGTGCCGGCACCACCAGTCCATTTACCTCCTGCTTCAGCACTCATGATGAAGTCCATGCCGCCACGGAATATCATGCCGCCATAATTATAATCTTCGACCTCTTCAGTAATTTTCTTAACCTCCCAGTCAACGATTACTCCCTTCGATTTATCGACCATTGCATAAGGATACCATAGCTCCCCCTCCGGAACGATTTCGGGGAAGACATTTTCGATGCGGTCAATTTCGACGGGATCATTTATGTCTGTTATGTCAATCGAGAGAAGGTCGACATAACTGTCGGCGAACAACACATTGCCACTTATTGCCATATCGACATTACCCATGATCTTGTAGAAAGCCACTTTTTCAGGGTTTGAAGGGTCTGAGTTATCAATCACATGAATACCCTTACCATATTCATTAACAAAAAGATACCCGTCTTTGAAATACATTTTTCCGGGGTGAGAAATTTCGATCGGGGCACTTTTCTCAAAACTGGCCCGGAATTCATCAAATGACATGTAAACAGGCACATTTGCCTCATATGTTATTAATTCTTTGGTTCTGTCGTTACAGGCTGTAAGAGCAGTCAAAATAACGACCATAAAAGCTGCGGACTTGATCAGGTTTTTCATAATTGGATTATCTGTTAACGGTTATAATTCAGTAAATAGCTCTCTGTTATGGTTCTTATGTTCACTGATTCAGCGGATTTACCACCTGCCCGATAAAGAGGAGAGCATTGGTAGTACGTTCGCGTATAGCAAAGACAAATGGCTTGTCAATCACAAACTCCTGTGGTTTAGGTGGAAAGCTTGTCGTTTCGATTCCAATGGTGGTGACTGCAGCAGCTTCAGTTCCTTTCTCGTCAACCTCCACAAAAGTGTTTTGTTTTACAAAATCAACATAAATTGAGGCATCTGATATTCCGGACAGGTTTGCAAGATCTGGAATGAATGCATCAACCATACCCAAGCTCTTTAACTGGTCATTGAGAAACTTTTCGTACGAGAATTTGAATTTTGGCATGTAGACAGTCAGTTCACCGAATTTTTCCTGGTCATCAAATGCCGATGTTATGGTGTTCCATTTTTCCGTGTCAAATGATGTATTGAACTCAGGGAGTGTGCCCTCAGGGACAATAACCACCATTGTAAAGTTGGTCCGGCCATAGGGCAGTTCAATTGCCCTGTAACCGCTGCCAAAGGTTACTTTCGAACCAACCTCTCCTTTCATCGTGCTTGCATTCACAGATACTGAGGGTGAAGTGTAAAATGGTCTGTCGGAGGTCAGAGCCTTATCGAACTCATAGCTCCAGTCGCCTTTGAAATAAAGGGCATTCATGATAAACATTACAGCATCATCGGATATTTCATCAAGCACCTTCGGGATTTTCCCGTTTGTATTATCGCTGGCCCATTTGTTAATGGTTGTGAGGGCGGATGGCAGACTAAAATCAAGTCCCGCAATTTCCGCATCAAAATCAGTGTTCATTGTATTAAGGAATGGATTCTTAACGCTGAAGCCCTGCCTGTAAAAGATTGCGTTTGCCAGAGCCAGCTTAACCTTAGGATCGACAGCCAGCAACTGGGCAACGAGGCTCCTGTACACCTCGTTTATTTCGCTCATGGTCATGCCCTCAGGGTATTTGAGCATCTCCTTAATCTGGTTATATGTATCTTCCTTACAGCCATTTAGCAGCATGGTTAGCGCTGTACTGGCACTAAGAGGTGAAAGCATTAAGTTCTTGTTCTCATCAATGGCAACTTTTGTAAAAAGCTCAACTCCAAATTCATTGCCATATTCAATAACTTCTGCCCCCTTAGCGGTCAGTTCAAGAGTTTTTGGAGTAAGATCGGGTTGCTGTCCGTTATTCTCCTTAGAGCAAGATATAAAACCGGTAATAGCAGTGAGACTGAGAAACATTAATGCTGAGTACTTCATAACTGATGAAATTTAATTAATTTGTCTATGGTGAAATTGCTCATATATCCTAATACGAAATGAATCACTGAAACGCTGCAATGAGATTAGCCGGCACAGAGCAAGGAGCCCTCCTTCTCTAAAGCTACGGAGGACGAAGCGATGGGACGAAGGATATGCGATTTGCGATCACCTCTCACTAATTGAAGGAATGTTGACTTTGGTCTAAATAAGGAGTAATTTTGATGGTGAAATACTTAATGCTCAGATGTCAAGCATCATTGAAGGATATAATTACGACATCTTCATTTCCTACCGCCAGAAGGACAATAAAGGCGACAGGTGGGTGAGTGAGTTTGTTGAGTCCCTGAAGACTGAACTTGAATCAACCTTTAAGGAAGAGATCAGTGTATATTTCGACATCAATCCTCATGATGGACTTCTGGAAACACATGATGTGGATGAATCTCTTAAAGAGAAGCTGAAATGTCTGATCTTTATTCCTATAATATCACGTACTTACTGTGATCCAAAGTCATTTGCCTGGGAACATGAATTCAAGGCATTTGTGGAGATGGCTTCAAATGATCAGTTTGGATTGAAGGTAAAGCTTCTTAATGGAAATGTTGCAAGCAGGATATTACCTGTGAGGATTCATCATCTGGATGTTGCTGATATTAAGGAATGTGAGTCTGTTCTGGGAGGAGTTCTTCGTGGTGTTGAGTTTATTTATAAAGAAGCAGGGATAGATAAACCACTTGTACCTGATGATGATGAAAAGAGGAATCTCAACAATACAAAATACAGAATCCAGATAATCAAAGTTGCTCATGCAATAAAGGAGATCATGGATGGGATGAAGGCAGAACCTGCCAATGTAGTCCAGGTGAAGAATCAGTCTGAAGCATCATTTAAAGAAATTATAAAGCACAGAAAGATTGACTTGGATCCACAGAATAAAGCAGTTAGATGGAAATTATTTTCAGCAGTCATTATTGTTCCGATATTAATCATTGCTTCGGTTTTCATTTATCCGAAAATATTCAAACGGAATTCACTGGAAAGACTTAGGTCGTCAGAGGAGAGAATTTCTATTGTAGTATTGCCGTTTCAGAATATGACCAATGATACAATCTGGGATGTGTGGCAGGATGGCATTCAAAATGAATTAATAACCACCCTTTCTTCCTCGGAGGAACTGAATGTCAGACTGGCAGAATCAATTGCTGGTCTGATACAAAGCAAAGGTTATTCTGATTACAGTTCAATCACACCATCAATAGCAGCTGGTTTATCCAAAAAGCTTAATTCAGTTATCTTCATCTACGGAACCATTAAACAGGCAGGTCCGAAAATACGGTTGAATGCACAATTATTTGATTCAAAAACAGAAGAGGTCCTTAAGTCATTCCAGATTGAAGGTCTGACAAAAGAGGGGAATATCTTTCCTGTTATAGATTCTCTTTCATACTTATTGAAGGATTTTTTGATACTATCTAAATTAATAAAAGAATCTCCTGCTGGAATTCAAATCTATGCACATACTGCATCACCCGAAGCTTACAGGTGTTTTATTTATGGGAACAATGCGGTAATGAAAGGAGATAATATTGCCGCAATAGAAATGTATTCACAGGCTGTAGCGATTGACTCAAATTTTATTGCCGCAACTTTATTTCTTTCTCTAAGGAATTACTATCAGGGAATGTACAGCGAGGCTAAAAGATGGTGCCTTAAAGTGTACAATAAAAGGAATCAGTTGCCAAAGCAGTATCAGATTATGTCAAATCATGTATATGCATTACTATTTGAAACACCTCAGGAAGTTATAAAATATTTAAAGGAATATAAGGAATTTGATGATCAGGTACCTGCAGTATATTATCTATTAGGTATTGAGTATAGTAACTTAAATCAGTATGATAAGGCTATCCCTGAATTTATAAAATCGATGGAGATTCAAAAGAAATGGGATTCTAAGCCAGGTTGGGGTGATTACGCCTCACTTGGAGAAGCATATCATAAAACCGGGCAATTTAAAAAAGAGAGAAATTTATATAAGAAAGCTGAAAAGGATTATCCGGATAATCCAGCCATAACAAGGAGATGGTCTATTCTGGCATTAACTGAAGGAGATACTATTGCTGCAAACCGATATCTTAAAAAGTTTATCTCTAACGGTAAGAACAATTCATGGACTCAGGCAGCAATTGAAAATAACCTGGCTTCACTATATTATGAGGCAGGTTTATTGGATGAAGCAGAGGAGTATTATCGCAAGGTGCTTTCATCAGCCCCTGAAAGACCCGCAAGGATGAATAATCTTGCCTGGTTCCTGATTGATAATGACCGCAACATAAATGAGGGGTTAGACCTCATTGATGATGCACTTAAATTGGAACCTGATAATTATACATATCTAGATACTAAAGGTTGGGGATTATTTAAGCAGGGGAAATACCAGGAAGCAATGGAATTATTGGGGAAAAGCTGGTCTTTAAAACCTGTCTATGATCATGAGGTTTATCTTCATCTTGAAGAAGTAAAAAAAGCTGTCGCCAATCAACAGCATGATTAAATTGTAATCCACAAACTCCGGCAGCCTTACTCCCTGATGTCTTAGCCCCCTGTAAGTTGGACAGGTTTATTAAATGGTTTTAGTCTGATACTTTTACTTCAGGCACCTAAGCTTTTAAAGGCTTCATAAACAAGAAAAACCGGCCAGACAATGGCTTTCAGGAATCCTAAAACACCAAGCCAGAAGCTTGTGGCAGTCGAGATAAAATAAATTGCTGCCCCGATAAGTCCCAATCCATAAACGGCATTTGACGACGCATTTTCCTGAACTTTTTCTCTCATGGTTTAACCTCCATAAATATTTTTTTTTATAAGTTAAATAGATAGATGCAACTTATCATTCTGGCTCTTTGTTCCCCTTGTTTATCAGGAAATAGCCGAACCATAGCATAAATGCCATATGCAGGAAAACAATACCCCAGCCCATTGAATTCATCAGACCCTTTAGCTGAGTAATCAAGAGGAGAATTGTGCTTAAAAGCAAGTATGTAAAAACAGAAGATACAACACCTCTTCTGAACTCTGTACTGGCCGATTTACGCACGAAAAACATCAAAACAGGGATGCTGATTATCAGTGTGCCCAACAACCTGGCAAATGTCATTGACTGTTCATCAAGAGTTACGCCCATGGGACTCATCATAAGGTCCGGGACAAAGAGGAAGCCAATGCCAAAGATTACTTCGACTATAAGATAGACCAGAAATAGAGTGTTCATAGCATACCTCCTTTATTGATTTTTTATAATATCAAATCTCCGAAATATTTAAGTATGGGTCAAATAAATCTAAAAGATATAAATTGTACGAAGGGGCGGAGGCAGACCGAAGACCGAAGACGGAAGACTGAGGATTGAGGATTGAGGACTGAGGAATTCCCGACCTGTTAACTCAAGATTCTATGAGCATCAAGAAGCAGTGATCTTGCGGCGACATTATGCGGACAGCTCTTTTCACACTCACCTGCACAGTCAGCGCATGCCCCGGGATTTTGCGAGATCAGTTCCTTATAGCCGTTTCCCGGATTATTCTTTTCATTATAGTATTGGGTATAATAATAATACCTCAGTATCGTGCCTACCGGCATGTGCACAGGACAACTTCCTTCACACCTGTTGCACCCTATACGACAGTTAAGAAAGCCCATGCTCTCCCTGAAATCGGATAGCATTTTTGCCGTAGCTCCGTCAAGCTTTTTGCCTGAAAGGTTAACATACAAATCGATGTCTGCGAAAGTTCTGAACCTGCAGCAGATTGTACTGACATTTTCATTTGAAAGTATATAACGGTAAGCCCCCTTCTTCAGGTCATCCATGCTTGTCATATTGTATTTGCTGAAGAAAGACCTGGCTTTTTCCATCTGGACCTTCTTTGTTTCATAATCCTTTTTTTCAAACATACTAAGATCTTCACCCCTGCTTAGGACTCTTTCATATCCCTCGAACACTCCAATGGGATTGGATTTCATAATCATAGTGCCGATGTCGTTTGCCTTGCAGACTTTCAATACCCTTTCTCCCATTTCTGGATCGAGGAAGTTATAGGGAAAAAAGAGGACATCATACCTTCCGTCTTCAACAGCAGCCAGAAGTATATCTTCAAGACTCCCACCCTGTTCCTGCCACCACAAAGATCCGTGACATGAGAGTCCCCTGAACCTTATTTTCCCCTCCTTCTTGAGCTTGTCGCAGGCTTTGTGAAAATTTTTATCACCTACTTTTACTATGCTCTGGGCCTGGTGCATCATGTATAGGTCTATATAAGCCGTGCCCAGCCTTTTACGACTTGCTTCCGCCCGGTTGTAAATGTCATCCTGCGATGCTCCTATGCCCAGGGATGTATTTATCTTGGTTGTAATAAAAAGTGATTCACGCTCAATATTACCGAGAGCATTACCGATCAGCGATTCATTATTCCCATTATCGTAGCTTTCAGCGGTTTCAATGAAGTTGACACCTGATGCAATTACTGCTTTTAAGACTGATTCAGAATAAGGCACACCTGAGCCTATGTCAGATACCATTGCATTGGTTCTTCCCAACCTCCGGTAGTCCTTGATTTTTGGCAGGACCTCAGTCTGATCTGTAAGGGGAAATGCCTTGTTGACTGTAAGGCCTATTCCAACGGCGCCGGCAGCTGTTTTTCTAATGAAGTTTCTCCTATCGAATTTGTTGTGAGACATTATTTCACAATTTAATCCAAGTTTTGAGTCAAGTCAAGTGCTTTAGAATAAATCAGGAACAATTTTCACTGGGAGAAGCTCATGCTTATTGCACTGAATCTACATCCTCGCTATCGATCAAAACACGAACTTATCACTTTTTTGGCTTCAGGGCTTCTATTACACCGGTTGACACCCAGTAAATATCGTAGTTACCATTCTGCGGACTGTTGAGGTACTCCTTTAAAGCACCAAGAGTATTCTTTGCGGATACTTCCTTCATCTTTTCGCTTGTTGTCCTTGCCGAAAAAAAGAGATACTTTCCGTCAGGTGAAACTGAGGCAGAGATGGCATTGCTGCCTTTCATGTTTATTTCAGGACCAAATGAGATGCCTTCACTCCAGTTACCAAGGCTATCCCTGAAAAAAATGTAATAATTTGAAAAGCCGGGATTAATTTGATTGTTCTTGTTTTCAACGCATCCGATGAGGAAACTTTCATCAGGTGAAACAAAAGCATTATAAATGTTGCCATTGCCGTTGATAACCGGGGGGAGGAGCTCGGGAGTATCAAAAATGTTATCCTTTTTTCCTGCCCTTAATATCTCGGATTTTCCTGTCTTCTCGTCACTTCTGGTAAAATAGAGTGTCCCTGTATTAGTCAGTGACGGATAAAACTGCGAGTTTGGCATGTTAAGAGTCGTATCGGGATTATACACTTCACCCCATGTTCCATCACTCTTCCTGTCTGAAGCCCAGATATTCTGGTAAGCCCATCCCGGCTTTGGCTCTTTCCCTTCCGGAGGCATGGTCGAGAGAAAATAGACTGTTTTTCCATCATGGGAAAAACATGGTTCAAGGAAGAAATATTTACTGTCACGGGCAAAGGAGGCAGTTTCAGGCTCTGTCCATTTGCCATTTGACAGCCTTGTATATAAGATAGTTACATGCCGGCCTGTAAGCAATCCATAGAATATTTCGGTACCGTCAGGCGATATTGTTATGTCTCGTTCATAATAGCCGGTTGCAATAATATCCGGAGCAAAGAGTTCAGGAGTCATGCCGGGAGGATTTTGTCCCAGGTAAGATCCAATCACATTTGCAGAAATAGTCTTCTCCTGGGCGTTCATTACCGGCAACAGGATTATTATGGCTAAGCAGAGAAATTGAAGTCTTTTCATTTCGGAGTTGATTAATTTGAGTTTATAGTACTTTTAGCAGCATTACTCCTGCGATCAATCCTGCAAGAAGGAATAAAATGCTGATTGGCAGCCACCACCAGATCTTACCCCATTTTGGTGTACTCACTTCACCTTCATTTCCGGTGAAGACGATCCATGCCTGGTAACCTCTCTTTACTGCCCAGTACTCGTAGAAGAAAACAAAAACTCCGCCAATCATGCTGCCGGCTACTATTATTGCCAGCCAGGTCATTACAATCCAGGGTGACAGAGGAATTAACTGTGACATTACAATGGTCTTGTTTATAAGTACCATGGAGAGAGGGAAGATGCCGCCCAGTACGAGGAATGTGGTAGCCAATGCCTGCGGAAGATGTTGAAACAGGAATTTGAAAAAGTTCACTTTTCCAGTTAATGCCAGGATAGGGGATTGAAAAATGATCCAGGATGCCAATAAAGGGAAGGCGAATATAAGTAAAGCCTGCTGCTGCTGACCAACACCTCCTGATATCATACTTAATATCATAATAACTAATGCAACAAGGTAAGGAATAACAACAGTTACTATGTTCCCGGCAGTCTCGATAAGAGCCTTGCGCCATATTGAAGTACTAGCCGGATTAAGAGTTAATAGCCTGGCAGCTAATGCGAAGGGGCCAAGTACAAGAATGGCCGGTATCCAGAATCTAAGGCCTTTATTGAGCGGAGGGATGATTAGCAGCAGGATCAAGCTGCATAATATCAGGGCACTCCACGATCTGCCAATGACATTATTTATCCTGACAGGTTTTGTTACCTGCCTGTAACGGCTTGCAGCCTCCTGTTGCACATCTTCCGGAAAAAGTCTGCTGAGAGGACCGGCTTCCCTTGGATTTAGGAGCTCCTCCTGTACATTAATAATTACCGGAGTATCATACTGGTAGAAAAAATAGAGGTAGATCACACCATTTGTAAGGTCAGCCACCAGGGATTCAATTGTCCAGCTTGCACCTTCCTGGTGAATGGCATCCATAACATTTGTAATATCAATAAAAGTCAGTGACCCTTCTCTGTTTATAAGCTGACCCAGCATCTCATTGGCTTTATCATACCGCCAGCATGGATATTCAGATGCATTTGCCGGATTGGCAACATTAAAATTTGTGGATACCAGGAATCCGTCACCCGGGGCTTTCCTTGTAAACACCATTTCACCATCTTTTCCTGCACTGATTATCACTGCATCGCCGGTTTTATCTGCAAAATGCATCTGATCGTGCATATATGGAAAATGCTGATGCTTATTGGCCCACTCGATAACTTCCGTCACAGTTGAGCACTCATGCATTATCTGCATTAAATAGTTATGGTAATATTCTCCTTTGACAGGAATTCTTTCAGGATGGGGATTCACCTCAAACCTTGGGAGTCCGTTTGCATCGTAAGCCAGGAATTTTTCATTAACACCCTGCTGGGGATTATCGGGCTTTCCAATCCAGATCACTCCGTACCTGGAGGAATCTCCCGGTTCAACCCAGTAATACTGGTCGGGATTGTTAAAATCGTCGTTACCTCCGAAGAATACACTACTGTCTTTGGCGACAGTGATAACTGAGCAGCCGGAAGGTGCCTGTTTCTGTGAAAAAAGAGATAAGCAGAACAACTGTAAAATTGTAATCAGAAGAATACTTTTCATTGTTTAATTATTTTATTACAGTATTCCATTTTTCGCCGCAGTATGGGATCCGAGTGGCTAGTAGTTCACTTCTCCATATTAAGGTACTCAAGATATGTTTCCCTGAGCCAGGATTTCAGGGGATCATGTGAAGGTATCAAATTCTCCCATTCGGGAATCTTAGCCCAGGCATTGTCGAAAATAATGATTTTCGACTCATTCAGCCAGGTTATCTTTCTGTCTGATGGCAATTTACCATGTTGATTAAATGGATAACTGCTTGTCAGAGGTATTAGTTTCAGCCTGTTCCTTTGTACTTTGGATGTGACAACACCACTTAGCACAGCCTGATGAAGAAACAGTTGACGGAGAAAAGTTGTACAGGACGTTTGCTGATAGATTTCATTTCTCAGTAAGCCAGAGAGTTGAATGGCCCATTCCCTGCAAATTCCGAGCCTTGGATTCACTGAATAAACCTCGCAGTTGTAGTATGGCTGTATTTCCTCTTTATCAACGATGGTTCTTACCGTATGCAGCTTTTTATAATTAAGCCGGTTGGTTTCATAAATAGGTTTCCAGTATCCATCAGGTTCTGTTCCCGGCGGGATGCCAATATCGTTTCTGAGAGTAACAGGGCGAATAGCAGCATCATAATTCTTCTGAAGGTCAAGAGCCTCAATAGAATTTATAGCCAAAACACCGGGATCAAGCCAGATAAGTGATCTGACATTCCCCGCAACATTCTTTTCAACCTGTGCAGCGGCAAAAGCTTTTACGGCTAGCGGGTAATCAGTAAAAGCACTGTCAATCTGCAATGAAAGTAATTCGATATTATCACCATTAAGAGAGTTGCATATCTGGTTAATCTGATCCTCAACAACAATGTAGATATTGCTGTTTCTGTACGGGCCTCCAAATTCTCTCACACTTTTTATCATTGCCTGCACCAAACGCACCTGATCGCCGGAGGAGACATAGGTCATGATTGCTGTGCTATCAGAGACTGTTGATGTATCCGAATAAAGGAATCTCACCGGGTCATCTGTTAGTATTACTTTATCCAGGCCCCTGACCGGCCAGCTGATTATGGCGGCAAAAATGAAATAAAACCACCAGCTGTTGTAATCAAGGAATGTTCCCATGACAAACTACTTCTAGAATTAAAGAACTCCTTTTACCAATTTCCTTATACGGCCGGATATGCACCAGATGCCTTTTACAATCAGCCAAAATAAGTTTCCTGAAGGCCTTAACAGGAGTACCGTTAGCAGGACTGCAGCCGATTAAGCGCGAAAATGATATAGAAGTTTCTATTCATATCTTAGTGAATCTGCAGGATTTGAAATTGCTGCCCTCCATGTAACTGAAATAACCGTGAACATCGCGATCGAGATACTAATTACAGCTGTGGTAATGATAATCGGGGCATCAATTGTGGTCTTATAGACAAAATCGTCAAGCCATTGCATACCAAGCCAGATAAACAGAGGAGATCCGATGACATTCGCAATTAATGCCAGCAGTATGAATTCACCGGCAAACCTTGAGACAACTGAGCTGACCGAAGCACCGTACGTTTTGCGGATTGCTGTCTCCCTGATTTTTTGTTCAGCAGCAAAAAATGCCATTCCTACAATCCCAAGTATTGAAATAAGCATGGCGAGTAAGGTAAACCACAAGAATATTTTTCCCATCCTTTCATCCGATTTGTACATCTTGTCGAAGCTGTCGTCAATGAACTGATATTCCATCGGTATTCCCGGGGCATACTCATCAAGCACCTCTCTGATTTTTTGCATTGCCGGACCAACCTTACCTTCAGCAATCTTGATATTTATGTAGCTGAACCAATCAGGATTCCAGGCCAGCATCAACGGTTCAATTGCTGTTCTGAAGGATTTGAAATGGAAATCTTTTACGACGCCGATAATCCTGATATTTTTTACGGGGAACATTGTTATATACCAGCTTTCGTGCAGGAACGAGCCATTAAGCGGATCCTCCATCCCGGTCTGTTTAGCAAGTGTTTCATTGATTATGCAGTTACTCACAGAATCAGTGCTGATGTTATTATCAAACCCTCTCCCGGCTGTAAGCTCCAGTCCAAATGTTTTAATGTAGTACGGATCAATGCTGAAAACCTGGGGATTAACAGATATATTATTTATTTTGAATCCTTCGTAATTAAGTTGGCTGCCCGGGATTGTAAAGGAGTAAGAAACTTCAATGATTTCAGGATTATCCAATAGCCTTTCCCTGACATTGTCCCTGTTCCTGATAACTGCAGCAGGAAGGTCGATTGTAAGAATCCGTTCTTTTTCAAATCCGAGGTCCTTTTCGCGGGTATAATTCAACTGTTTGTTTATCAGTAGTGAACAGTTAATCAATATCACAGAGATAAAGAACTGGAATATGATCAGGCTTCTCCTGAATGCCAGCGATTTACGACCGCTGGTTACCTCCCCTTTAATTACCATTAGCGGTTTATAGGAGGAGATATGATAAGCAGGATAGAGCCCGGCAAGGACTCCGGTCACGATGATAATGGCGAGCAGGGATGGAATAGTATAGACATTGTCAATATAGGAGATAACCAGATTGTTACCTGTAAGCGTGTTAAAATATGGAAGCAAAGCCTCCGCAATCAAAACAGCAAGCAGGGTGGAAACGGTACTTATGATGAATGACTCAACCAGAAATTGCCGGATAAGTGTTCCTCTTTTTGACCCGGCCAGCTTCCTTAATCCTACCTCCCTGGCTCTTTTAATAGCCCTTGCAGTACTGAGATTGATAAAATTTATACAGGCAATCAGAATTATGAGCAGAGCTGAAGCAATAAATACCATCACCAGGCTGCGATTGCCGTGCACTACGGCCAGATCACGCGATTTCCTGTCAAAGTAAATATCTTTCAATGGATTGAGAATCACCTTGAAATCCCTGTTCCCTGATCCATCCTTCAGATATGGCACAAGTTCCAGCAGATGATTGTATATCTGATCTTCAAGGGTATCGGGGTTCGTTCCTTCATGTACCAGAAAATAGGTTAACCATTGCTGGGTTGAATAGGTATGAAGTATCGTAGGGCTTTCCGCGTTCCGTGTGACCAGAGACAGAATTGCATCATACCGGAGATGGGAATCATCTCTCTTTTTAATTACTCCTGTAATGGTAACAGGATTTGACCGCGATTGATAAAAGAGATTTAGTCCGACCGGATTAACATCACCAAAAATCATGGTCGCCATCTCATCAGTAAGGACCAGGCTCCAGGGTTTGTTCAGAGCACCTTCCGGGCTTCCGTATACCCAGGTCTGCTCGAAAAAATCAAAAAAGCCTGAGTCAGCAATACATACCCCTGGAATATTAACATAGTTGGCTTCATCCTTCATTAATACAACATCCTGCCCGAACTGGACCCTGACTACATCTTCTATTCCTGCCAGGCTGTTTTTGAGATCGGGGCCAACAGCTGAAACCATGACAGCACCAGGATTCCGTTCAGGGTACTGATACTCTAGGCGGAATATCCTGCTCCCTTTAATGAATGATTTATCAACTGAGAGTTCTTTTACAACGTAGAGGCTGATAAGTACCGAGAAGGTTATGCCGAAGGTAAGTCCAATAGAATTTATAATTGTTATGGTCTTGTTTCTGGCAATATACCTCAGGGATGATATGAAAAACTGCTTCATCATCAAAGAAAAGACGAAAGTTTTAATGAAATGTTACAGTAATTGAACAATTTCATTCAAATATTCAAGTGTCCGTAGCTCTATTGCTTATTAATGGACATATAGCGACTTTCGTACTATTTGTCTGCAAACGAGAAGTGCATCTGAACGATCACCCATTTGCCGTCACGTTTTTCAAGCACCCCGGTCCACCGGGTGTTCTCCCAGCAGGCGGGTTCTCCTTTCCATTCATTAATGTCATCAAGTATGCAGTACCACCAGGCGACATCTCCCGTTTGTGACAGATTAATCTTCAGGTCTCTTATTTCGTACCTGACTGCCCTGAAATCAGGATTCAGCCAAAAATTCTCAAGTTGCCTGAATTCACTAATTCCTTTTACAACGTTGTCAGTCGGGTGGACCTCAAGGTACTCTTCACTGTCTGCAATGACTGAGTACAGAAGGCTGGTATCCTTAGTCTTTGCCCAGCCAATACAGTCGTTAATAGTTTTCTCAATAAGCTGAAGATCCTCCATGGGCTCACGGGCTTCGTTTTTTTGCCTGCAACAGGAAGCAGAGACTGCAAAGAGAAGGCATGACACAAAGAGTTTTAAGGTGATGCATTTCGTTTTCATGGTATTATTATAAAACTGACTTATATTACTTTACCCCTAACCCAAAGATACGAAAGACCCTTATCATGAGTGACAGTATTATTTGACAGCCTCAAGTATATACTGTGAAACCACTTCTATAATAGGAAGTTCCTGGTTGTTATCCCAACCTATATTCTTATTTGCGGTGGTGACCACTATAAGGTTTTGTCCGGGAAATACCATTATGTATTGCCCGCCCATTCCCATAGCCATAAAGAGGGAATGACCATTTATTTTTCCAAGCCACCACAGATAACCGTAATTGTAGTCGGTCAGGGCGCCCCACTCCCTGCCATTGCTGGGCCATGTTGGAGCAAGGGATGCATTAACCCACTCTTCAGGAACTATCTGAATGTTTTCAATCTTACCGCCGTTAAGATACAGGTAGCCAAGTACTGCCATGTCGTACGGCTTCATGTAAATGTCATATCCGCCGGTGGAGTTACCTTGGGGATCAGTGCTCCATGCAATGATTTCAATGCCTGCCGGCCCGGTGAGATTTTTGACTGCAAATTCCAGGGCTGACATACCGCTGGTCCTGGTAATTATCGCTGACAACAGATGTGTCTCGAGGGAATTATAGGAGAATTTTGTGCCAGGATCGAATAAGAGAGGGAGTTTGAAGGTTTCCCTGATCCAGTTATCCGTGGCGACAATAGCAAGGAGGTTATTTTCTTCCTTGTCAATACCCATTCTCATGGTGAGCAGATGCCTGACGGTAATGTCGTAGAACCTTTGATCCATACCTGTGTAGGCATACTCCGGAAAAAAGTCCATTATCTTTTTTTCAAGGCTCTCGATAAGACCCTGATCAAGTGCTATTCCGACAAGGGCAGACATAAAGCTTTTTGTATCGGAATAGATTTGATGCGGTGAATGCCTGCTGTAACCGTTATAATACTTCTCGGCTATAAGTTTTCCGTTCCTAATAATAAGAAGGCCGTCAACGAAGCCCAGCTGTCCGGCTCTGATGAATGCAGAGTCGATCATTTTCTTGTCAAGGCCCTCAGTGGCGGGAGATGATACCGGCCAGTGAAAGTCATATTGTTCAGCCTCACGGCTGCAGGAGAGAAATACCAGCAATTGAATGACTGCCGTTAATACAATCAGTTTTGCTTTCATCTTTCACTCTTTTATCCGGCACGAAAGATAACTAATCTGCGAGATAACTGATAACCAGCTCACAGCGATATACTATATGACCGGATTGTAAGCTAGTTACCCTGCATGAAACATGATTATTCGAGATTAATTTGTATTAAACAACAATTCAGATATTTCATTAATTAATTCAAATTAAATGCTTTGCTTCAGTAAATCTGTTAAGGATATCCTGAATGCCCGGACAAGGAGCTGTTTTTTATAGGGATTGATTTATAAATTATGGCTTGAAATTCCGAGTCCCAGATTCCATATTTCCGTTCTTGTTGGCCAATTTCAGGGCAAGAATTAAATGGGAAATGAAATAATTATAACGAATATCTTTTAATGCTTTTATCACCATGTCAATAAAAATCATCTCTTACTGATTGCTACAATGCTAGACGAATTGATATATAGAGTCTTTTGGAGCTCTTGTTTAAGTTAAAATTCATCAAATTAGTCACATTTTTATTTATGTTCGTCAAAACGAATTGAACTTCAATCATATATCTCATTTGTTCTGCTTAAATTAGCACAAAACCTGTTGTATTATGAAAAAGATATTGCTAATTTTAACTTGGATTGCATGGATTTCTCTAGTTGCCGGGTTGCTACTAATGATTATTGCAGTGCTTTCCGGGGTTTTCCTTGGAAGAAGTATTATACCAGCTGTTGATCATATGAGTACTTATTTTCATATGGCAAACAGCTGCTTCCTTATTACTGTAGCATTATTTATTTATCTTTACAGATGCCAGTGCAGTAATAAATAATGTGCCATATAGGATAGAGGCCCTAGGTACCTAAGCGTTATATTCTTATTCCTTCATGCAAGATCTGATTCTCGTGTTTATTGATGTAATTAATAGAGATCGGTTTAACAACCTTATCTGAAGCAAGGCTGTAGAATCCTGATTGCATCGCCACTTACGTCATGTCATTTTTGGGTTGTTATGGAATATGCATTGTCTTGATGTCTTATCATCATGATTTAATGCTTTAACTGGGATATTTTTCTGCTTAACACGGAGAAGTACTTCAACTTAAAACCTTGAATACTCACAGGTCACGAGGAGAGAGATAATGATAGACAAAACGGGTCAATAAGCCTTACTATTACTAAAAGGAGCTTCGAACTGCCAAATAAAGTTAGTCAATAAAAGATCCAAACTTAAAAAAAGAAATAATTCAGACCAATTAATTACATATCGTTTCTTGGCCTGAAAAGTAATCGTGCACGCATAGGTTAAAGTAATACATATTTTCAATCCGCTGAGAGATCACATCAGGTGATCCTTTGCCTGACAGGGCGACACTTATTTTGTCTATTTTTGGATTCTATTTCAAATACAGATTCCGCGTGATCAATAAGTCTATATTAAAGGCAAACCTGTTGGTTTTCTGCTGTCTGGTACTTGCATGTGATAATAATGTAAGGGCGGTAAAGCAAGGAGAAAATGTGCAGAGAACCATCTCATTTTCAGGATTCGAATGGGTTGTAGGCGACTCAGACTTGTCGATGGTCAGTCCGGGCCAGAATTACTTTTCCTCTTCAGAAGAAAACGTGTGGGTAGACTCCAGAGGCAGACTCCATTTAAAAATCACTAACAGAAACGGCAATTGGTACTGTGCAAAGGTTTCTCTCAATGAATCTATTTCCTATAATAAATATGTTTTCTATGTTTCTTCAAGAGTAGATAAGTTTGATAAAAATGTCGTCGGTGGTCTCTTTACATATCTTGATGACTCAAATGAGATTGATATAGAGTTCGCGAAATGGGGCGATGATGAGGCTGTGAACTCTCAGTTTGCGGTTCAGCCCGCGCATCATGACGGAAATATTTACAGATTTCCGATGGATTTGAAGAGGCAACGATCAACACACGTAATAGAATGGAGGGAAGACAGGATTGATTTTGCCTGCTACCGTGGGCACCACTCAGCAAGCCCCGGTAAAAAAAAGAAGATAATAAGTGAATGGTGTTATACAGGTTACTTCATTCCGTCAGACGACGAAGAGAAGATAATGATCAATCTATGGCTCTATAAAGGAGTGCCCCCCTCTGATAACAGGGAGGTAGAGATGATAATTGAAGCCTTCGAGATACTTTGATAAGACGGGATAATCTCCTGTCATGTCCGCCTCAGATGACGTAACCGGAATACTAGTTTTAATTACATATGCATTCAAAACTGCCTTAATTGCTTTATGGAAGGACTTTTTGATTACAGTCTCTGGGGATTATTCCTGGCAAGCTTCCTGGCAGCCACGGTTGTGCCCTTCAGCTCTGAAGCCCTTCTTACCTTTCTGATTATCAACGGAACTGATGCATATGTTGCTGTTCTGGTTGCTACAGCCGGGAACTGGCTGGGCGGAATGAGCAGTTTCGCTATCGGTTACATGGGCAAATGGGAGTGGATTGAAAAATATCTGAGGATAAAACGCGAAACAATTGAAAAATGGCATGACCGGCTTTATAAAAGAGGAGCAGTGTTTGCGTTCCTGAGCTGGGTTCCTGCAGTAGGAGATATTTTTGCCGTCGGGCTAGGGCTTCTTCGCTCCAGTATCATGATTACTGCCGTTGCCATGCTGGCCGGGAAATTCTTGCGTTATGTGATCTGGGGTTGGCTGACCGGGCTTGTATTCTGATACAGAAAGTAGAACATAAACCTTAACTTTGGAGCATAATAAATCATTTAACACCCTTCACTATGTCGAAGCTTTTTTCATCTCTGACCATAAGGGATATCACCCTGAAAAACAGGATAGTCATGTCTCCTATGTGCCAGTATTCGGCTGCTGAAGGATTTGCAAGCGACTGGCACCTGGTTCACTACGGTGCCAGGGCTTCGGGGGGAGCAGGACTGATCATCATGGAAGCGACAGCGGTCGCGCCGGAAGGAAGGATCACTCCCGGAGATATGGGTCTGTGGAGTGATGATCATATAGAGGGACTAAAGGGGATAGTCAGTTTTGTCCATCAGCAGGGCGCCGTCGCCGGAATACAGCTTGCCCACGCAGGAAGGAAAGCCTCCTGTGCTTTACCCTTTCAGGGTGGGAAGCAACTTGAGGTCAAGCAGGGCGGGTGGTCAACTGTGGCCCCATCCGCTATACCATTCAATGAGGGAGAGAGACTACCTGAGCCATTGGACAGGAAGGGTATTGGAAAGGTGATCTCCGACTTCAGGAATGCTGCTATAAGGGCCCGTGAAGCCGGATTCAGGGTAGCGGAGATACACAGTGCCCACGGTTACCTGTTATTTGAATTTCTCTCTCCACTCAGCAATAAGCGCAATGATGAGTACGGTGGATCCTTCGATAACCGTACCCGGCTGCTGAGAGAGGTCGCAGAGGCTGTCAGGTCAGTCTGGCCCGCAGGTGACCCTCTTTTTGTCCGTATCTCCGTCACCGACTGGACAGAAGGAGGCTGGCGAACAGAAGAAAGTGTCAGACTGGCTTCCATCTTAAAGGAAATCGGGGTTGATCTTATTGACTGCTCTTCAGGAGGGAATATTTATAATGCCGTTATACCATTCAGTCCCGGTTACCAGGTCCCATTCTCTGCAGCGGTGCGAGCAACAGGAGTACTTACGGGAGCTGTAGGGTTGATAACCACTGCCGGGCAGACCGAATCAATTCTTCAGGAAGAAAAGGCTGATCTTATCCTGCTGGGAAGAGAGCTGTTAAGAAATCCTTATTTCCCATTACAGGCAGCCCGCGAGCTGGGTGATGATATTTCATGGCCGGTGCAATACACCAGGGCAAAGCAGTGATGCTAAAAGCAACGAAGCCTCTGATTATCAGTCCAGCGATGCCAGTATGTCATTGAGGAAGGCCTGCCAGTCTACCACGCCGCGTGGTGTGCAGCCTGTGCGTACTACAACAAGATCCTTCGAAGGGATGATGAAGATTCGTTGACCGTCATAGCCCACGCAATAGAACAGGTCATCCGGTTTCTCAGAAAACTCACCGCCATCATTCAGCCAGAAGAGCGCGCCATATTCGCCGTCTGATCCTTCGGCTGGTGTGGCTGTAAATTTTACCCATCCCTCAGGCAACACCTGTTCACCAAGCCATTTGCCGTCGTGGAGGTAGAGAAGTCCGAAACGTGCATAGTCACGCATGGTGGCATAAAGATAGGAGGAGCCCACAAAGGTTCCTGATGCATCCACCTCCCAGACAGCGCTGCGCATCCCGATTTTATTGAATAGTGCAGTCCGTGGCCACGAATGATATTTATTGTCGTCACCGATGACAGAACGCAGGTATCCCTGAACTATGTTACTTGACCCCGAGGAGTAAGCCCATGCTTTCCCTGGCTCAGCAATCAGATCCTTTGTAATTGCATAGCCAGACATATCTCCGTTCTTCAGAAGCATTGTTGTAGCGTCTGTAAGCTTCAGCTTGCTGTACTCCTCATTGAAGTCGAGTCCGCTGTTCATATTCATCAGGTGCCTGAGAGTTATCTTACTGCGGTTGTCCTTTGCCCATGCTTCAAGTCCAAGAGGTTTATCAATATCAACCAGCTCTTCTTTAACCATTGTCCCAACCATTGCATTTGTGAAGCTTTTAGCCATTGACCAGCTGAGAAACCGAAATTCAGGAGTAAAATCACTGCGGAAACGTTCAGCCACTATCTGGTCCTTATATACTACAGTAACAGCAAAGGTGCCCCTGTAAGCAACAGTATCTTCAAAAACCCGGTCAAGCATCTCATTGAGCATCTGAATATTGATACCTGAAGGAACAGTGTCACTAATAAGGTCTCCGGCAGGCCATGGGATTGTGTCAGGGTCTCCGGCAGGTAGCTGAACTTCAGGGTATTCGAGCCGCTCAACATCTGCCTCCGAAAAATCTGTCACAAGAGTGGTGCCGAGCCCTTCATTGAAAACTGCTTTTGATTTCCACAGCAGGAATTTGCTTGTCACCTCCCTGTTTTCAAAGTCGACGAAGTTTTTGCTATACTGCACAGGGAAGAAGTTTATGTCTTCTTTCTCAATGCTCTCCTGTGTACGGCCGGCGACAAAGACCCCTGATGCAAGGTTCTTGGCAGCATAGCCTGTGATACCCGGAGCGAGGTAATTAAGGTACAAGAGTATCCCGCCAAGGAGTAATACGACAACAACAAGCAGGGAACGCAAAATGAGTTTTTTCATAAGAGTTGGAAATTATCAGGTTAAGTTAATCAAAGGCCGTTCATTGGCAGCAGGGAAAAGATCAGAGCATTAACCTGTCTTCCTTCTGCCCACCGAAAATACCAAAAATTTGATATATTTAAGCCTCAAAGTCATTTTGTGAGTGCAAATCAAGAGTCATGGCAAGTAAAGTATTGGTGACACCTTTTCAAAAGTTTGACAAAGCCCAGAGTCTTGGAGGCATTCTGTTGTTGGGTGCCACATTACTTGCGATAATACTGGCCAACACCCCTCTTGTTGATTTTTACGAAGGTTTAAGGCAGACCAGGTTAGTAATCGGCGTCCATAATATTGAACTTTCGAAGCCATTGATATTATGGATCAATGACGGACTGATGGCCATTTTCTTTTTCCTGATAGGGCTGGAGATTAAGCGTGAGCTGATGATCGGGGAGCTTAAGTCGCCGGGGAAGGCAGCACTGCCCCTTTTTGCTGCCGTGGGTGGCATGGCGGTTCCCGTGGCTCTGTTTTTCATACTCAACATGAACCCGCAGGCATCGAACGGTTGGGGAATACCCATGGCCACCGACATTGCTTTCTCGCTTGCCATACTGAAGCTGCTTGGCAAGAGGGTACCGATAGGTCTCAAGATATTCCTGACAGCTTTTGCTATCATTGATGACATCGGAGCCGTTCTTGTCATAGCCCTTTTCTACAGCTCTTCAGTGGACTGGATGAAAATCGTATATGCTGCCATTCCTCTGAGTCTCCTTTTCTTCCTGGCGTACCGGAACTACTTCCCGAAATATTTTCACCTGCTCTGTGGAATAGTTATCTGGTATCTTTTCCTGAAGTCGGGCATTCATCCAACCATTGCCGGAGTACTGTTAGCGTTCACAGTTCCTATCAGCCAGAAGACAGATATTAAGACATATGCCGGAAAACTATGTGAGATAGCTGATGACATACGTGATACCAGAAGCTCAGATCATCCGATTCTTACCGGGGAACAGATAGAGCATATCGATGATCTTGAAGAGTGGACAGGTAAAGTACAATCACCGCTGCAGCATCTTGAGCACATTCTTCAGAGTTGGGTCGCCTATTTCATTATGCCGGTCTTTGCCTTTTTCAATGCCGGTGTCATCATAAGTATGACTGTCGAACCAGACACCGGACTGATAGCAGCCCTTGCCTTCAGCCTGTTTTTTGGAAAGAGCATTGGAGTGACCCTTTTCTCGCTGGCAGCGGTGAAATTCGGACTGGCAAGTTTGCCCGAGGGGGTATCTGCCTCGCAGATTGCAGGTGTGTCACTTCTTGCCGGAGTAGGTTTTACAATGTCAATATTCATTGCCAACCTGGCATTTGCTGACGCTCCCATGCTGATGGATTCATCGAAGATGGGGATACTGGCCGGATCACTGGTATCAGGTGTTGCAGGGTATCTAGTGCTCAGGCGGTCCAAAGGCAGTGATGACAGGAAGGTAAGGCAATGAAAGGAGGGAATGAACAAGGGCTGGCCCTGTACTTCATTGCCCTTATTCCTCATAAGGAACTGAGAGATGAGATCAGGGCGATAAAAGAGAGGATGCGAGACCGCTATGGCGCAGGACATGCCCTCAAGTCACCCGCTCATGTTACGCTTCAGAAGCCCTTTAAGCGAAGCATAAAGGCAGAAGAGGCAATCTCGGAGGCACTTCGTGAATTTGCCCTGAAGGAGAAGCCTTTCACCGTTGACCTTGACGGTTTTGGCGCATTTGCACCGAGGGTGATATACGTAAGAATTAGAGATCACAGACCTGTGATTCAACTCCATTCACGCCTGAAGGAAATGCTGATAACAAAGCTGATGTTCCTGCCCGGGGAGGTAATGGACGATGTGCAACCGCACATTACTGTGGCAACCAGGGACTTGACAAAGAAAGCATTTAGTGAGGCCTGGCCTGAGATACAAAATGAGAGAATAATATCATCATTTAATGTGAACAGGATTACTCTTCTAAGGCATACCGGCATAATGTGGGAGATATTGAATGATTATTACTTCAGCGAAATGGATGAAGCCAAATAATATCAATATCAGGATCTGCACAATAATACTGTTTCTATTTTCACCATTGTGTGAGACCGGAGCACAGAATATCATTCAATACATCAAAGGGACTGTGGTTGATGTTGAAACTTACGTACCTCTTTCCGGAGCTAATGTAACCGTTACCGGCCAGGCTGGTCAAAACGGTGCTACTTCAGATTCAGTCGGAAAGTTCAGGATCATCACTACCGTAGGAAGGGTTACTGTAAGAGTCTCTTATTTGGGTTATGAGGAGCTAGTGTTAAGTGATGTGCTGGTTGGTACAGGAAAGGAGGTAGAGATAGCAGCAGAGCTTAAGGAGTTGATCTTTCAGGCCGGAGAAGTGGTGGTGTCCGGAAGAAAAAGCAGTACTGCCTCACTGAACACTATGGCAACAGTAAGCAGTAATACTCTCAGGTCAGCCGATGCTCTCCGGTTTGCAGGGGGCTATTATGATCCGTCAAGAATGATAAATACCTTTGCCGGAGTGGCCACTGCAAATAATGACTACAGCAATGAACTTGTAATACGTGGCAATACACCCAGAGGACTCTTATGGAGGATAGAGGGGTTAGAAGTACCTAACCCGAACCACTTTTCAGGAGGCCAGGGCAGTAGTGCCGGTGCTTACTCAGCCATATCCTCCAATTCAATTGAAAGTTTTGGTTTTTACACAGGAGCATTTCCATCAGAGTTCGGTAATGCAATAGCTGGTGTGATAGATGTTGACCTGAGGAAGGGTAATTCTGAAAAGGGAGAATATGCTTTCCAGACCGGAATGATAGGAGCAGAAATAGCTGCAGAAGGACCTTTTTCCAAAAGATCAGCTGCATCTTATGCAATAAATGCCAGGTATGTAAATTTTGATATTCTGAATTACCTCAACCTTATCGACCTGGGCGAATCAAACATTGCGCCTCAGACATTAGATATTGTGTCAAACATAAATCTGCCAATGTTAAAAGCAGGCACTCTTAACCTTTTTTGTATGTATGGCACCAGCCATGTAGGTAAAAGCGCTGAACGCAATACAGCACTATGGGATGATGAATCTGACAACTGGGAAGAATCAGATTTGGGAAGTGTTTTGATTACGGGCCTAAAACATCTGATCTCGCTTAAGGGGAGAAAGACGTACATCAGGACCTCCCTTGCCTTCACGTCACAGACAGACAATTTCAGTGAGGGATTTCTTGATTCAAGTTACGTGCTCAAAAAGACTTATCACTATAACTACATTTACCCTTCCTTAAGAACCGCCATGCTCATCAACCACAAATTTAGTCCCTCAGTAAGCCTCCGGACTGGAATTAGCTATGACTGGCTTTCAGGAAAAATGCTCAACTACAGACAGGTGCCGTCAGGTCAGTACGATACACTTGTAAATTCTGTTGCATCTACGGATATGGGACAGGTTTATAGTCAATTGAAATACACGTTAACCAGCAGAATGGAACTGATGGGTGGATTTCATATACTCTATTTTCAGCTGAATCGTGAGTTTAGTTTTGAACCAAGGTTAGGGTTGAGGTTGGAGATTTCAAAACGGATATCATTTAATGCCGGGGTAGGACTACATTCGCGCACAGAAGCTCTGTCTGTTTATCATACTGAAATCAAGGGCGCAGGAGATATCAGAACCATGGAGAATATTGACCTCGGGTTGATGAAGTCAGTCCAATGGGTAACAGGATTTGATATGGCTCCGGGTGAAGATATCACTCTTAGGATCGAGGCATATTATCAGCATTTGTTTAATGTTCCAATTATAAACAAACCGCTGTCAACATATTCAATACTGAACAGTTCCAGCGGCCTTCCTGAGAAAGCCCTGGATAATGCCGGATTCGGCAGGAATATCGGCCTTGAGTTAACTCTCGATAAATCTTTTACTGATAACTACTATATTCTTTTAACTGCATCTCTGTTTGATTCAAAATACATGCCCGGCGATATGCAGTGGCACAATACCTACTTTAACTCGAAGTATGCATTTAATTTCTTGGGGGGTAAAGATTTTCATGTTGGAAGAAACAAACAGAATATAATAGCCATTAATGCCAAACTTCTCTCACGTGGCGGATACCGTTATACACCCGTTGACTATGAAAAATCGCTTGCAGAGAAAAAGATTGTGACGATTTCGTCTCAGCCTTACTCTGAAAGCCTGCCTGATTTTCTGAGGATTGATGCGGGTATTAGCTTCAGAAAAAATAATACAGGAAGTTCTTGGATATTAATGCTCGATATACAGAATGTTGCTGACAGGGAGAATGTTTTCAGAAAGAAGTATGTTTATACAGAGAAGGGAGTTACTTCGTATTATGTTTATAGTCTTGGTGTTGTTCCGGTATTCAATTTTAGGATTGAGTTCTGATCTCGGATAAAGTAACATGTGTTATTGATTTTTTTAATTTGAAGACATAGAATGGAAAGACGGATCTTCATTACAAAAGGATTTCTACTCACAACAGGATTCTTTACAATGAATTACCGGGGATTATCTAATCAGCTATTTCAGAATAAGCAGGAAGTGGCTGACAGGGAGATGTATAAGATTTTCACCAATCCTGATTTGCATTACCACCCATTTGTGCGGTGGTGGTGGAACGGGAATAAAGTAGAAGCAGCAGAGCTTGTCAGGGAGTTAAGGCTTCTCAGGGAAGCGGGCATAGGCGGTGTCGAGATAAATCCTGTTCAATTTCCAACCAGGTCAGATGGAGATGATCTAGGCAAGCCGTCGCTGCAATGGCTCAGCAAGGAGTGGATTGAAATGCTTAGTGTGGCTTTTAAGGAGGCAAGATCACTTGGCATGACGTGCGACCTGATTGTTGGCTCAGGATGGCCCTACGGGGCAGAATACCTTGAGGAGGGGGAGCAGTCGCAAGTAGTTGTAATTACAGCCAGAAAGGTAATCGGTCCGCTCAACCTTACCGTTTCAAGGGATGAGCTGATGATGGAAGCAGATCCTGACATAAGTTCCCCATGGGAAGGCAGAAAGTCAGAGTTGATGTCGCTAAACCTGGTTCCTGATCCTGTTACCTCTCCGGAGCAGATTATTGATCTTTCAGACAAAGCCGGAAGCGAATACATTGAAATTCTTGTACCTGAAGGAGACCATTTCCTTTATTCGATGGTAAAATACACCGGGTTCATGGCGGTGATCAATGGTTCGCCCGGGGCAAGCGGACCGGTAGTTGACCATCTCAATGCTTCGGCTGTCAGGAAGTATCTTACCAGAATGTCAGATAAAATTGAGGCACAGGCAGGGCCGCTTTCGCAGCATATACGGTCACTCTTTACAGACAGCATGGAGCTTGAGGGTGCAAACTGGACAGGGGATTTGCGAAGTGAATTCATCACCAGGAGAGGATACGACATCTTTCCGTTCTTGCCTTTTGTCCTTTTCAGGACCGGAGCCATGGGCAATGTCACAGATTTTAACTACGGTGTCAGGCGGGGGGATGAGTTTGCTGATATGGTCTGTCGCATGAGATATGACTTCGAGACAGTGAAGTCAGAATTGCTTGGAGAGAGGTTTCTGAAAACCTTTTCCGCGTGGTGCAACGAACTCGGGGTCAGGTCGAGGATGCAGGCATACGGTCGCGGATTCCATCCTCTTGACAGCTCCTTCGCAATAGATATCCCCGAGGGAGAGTCATGGACCATGAACTGGCTGAAGCACCGCATAGGAGAGGAGATGCCCGAGAGCGACTACAGGCGCGGACGGGCCTATACAATGATAAATAAATATGTCTCCTCCGCATCACACCTTGCAGGGAAGAGGCTTATAAGCTGCGAGGAGATGACCGACACATATACCGTCTTTAACACCTCGCTCGAGAACCTTAAGATAGGCAGTGATCAGAGCATCATCTCCGGGGTGACCCATTCAGTGTTCCACGGATTCAATTACTCTCCACCTGAGGCTCCGTGGCCTGGCTGGATAAGATACGGATGCTATTACAATGAGAACAATAACTGGTGGCCGCATTTTCATTTGCTGAATGAATACAAGGGACGGCTGTCAGCAGTACTACAGAATGCTGATATGTACGCTGATATAGCAATCCTTCCGCCGATCGGTGATATGTGGAGCCTCATCGGGGTACAGACTGAGCCCTTTCCGGCAGTAACGCACGTTGAATACTTTACTCTTTTATGGGAAGCAATATGCAAGAACGGCAGCAGTTGTGACTATGTTTCTGAAAAGGTGATCTGCGATTCGACAATTGAGGGCGGTTACCTGGTCTATGGATACAGGAGGTACCGCACACTCTTTCTTGTGCAGGTTGAAGGAGTGCAGCCTGAAACAGCCATAAAAATGACAGAATTCGTCGAGGGTGGGGGAAGAATATTTTGCCTTGAGACATATCCTTCAAAATCTCTGGGCTGGAAAGATCATGAGGAACATGACAGAGCGGTCATCAGGTTGGTTGAAAGGATGAGGACATATCCTGACAGGTTCATTATGCTTAAAAAGCCTGAAAATGATTTTATAGGATGGTACAGAACTGTTCAGGAGCAACATTCAATAGATCCATATATACAGATTTTAAATCCTGGTCCATTTCTGATGCAGACCAGGTACCAGGCTGACGAAGGAACAGAATTCATATTTATTATAAACTCACATCTTCATCACGGGCATCAGACCATTGTGAAATTCTCACCGGAGATATTGGCAGGCAGGTATGGATGGATATGGGACCCGGCGACAGGAGAGCGGTTCAGAATCGGACTTTCACAAGAGGGCAGCATGGACCTGGACATAGGACCAGCTGAGTCTTTACTTTTTGTCTTCGACTTTGAAAAGGGTGGTCGGGAATGGAAACCATTGCCGGTGTCAGGTACGGGAACAATTGAGTTATCAGGAGGGTGGAGTTGTGAGTTCAGGCACTGTCGTGAAACCTCTGTCAGGGAGTTCTTTATTGACTCCCTGACAGACCTGAAAGAGATACCTGAGTTTATCCATTTCTCAGGCACGGTTATATATCGGAATACCGTCACGAGTGAAAAGAAAATGAAAGCGGTCATAAATCTGGGCAAAGTGTACGGAACCTCGGAGCTCAGGATAAACGGAAAAAGTTGTGGCATGAAATGGTATGGGAGAAGGATCTTTGCTCCGGAAGAAAACCTGAATAAGGGAGTAAACACTATAGAGATTCATGTCACAACGTCGATGGGAAACTATATGAAATCTCTTACTGACAACCCAATTGCACAGTATTGGACCAATGAAAAAAATAAAAACCAACCCCTTCAATCGATGGGGCTACTCGGGCCGGTAACAATTTACGAACCATAATAAGATGAAAACAAAAAGAGCTCTGATTCTTCCAATTGCTGTTGTTCTTGCAACGCTTCAACTAAGTGCCAAAGATTATAACGCTTCAATGTTCGGTGCGAAATCGAATGGCACCACCCTGAATACTAATTCAATACAGAAAGGCATTGATTACATCAGTGAGAACGGTGGCGGTCGTCTTGTTTTCTATGTTGGCAGGTACCTGACAGGTACCATATATCTCAAATCGAATGTCACCATTCACCTTGAGGAAGGAGCAATACTGGTCGGGTCTGTAAATCCCTTCGATTATGAGATGAATTACAACTGGACGGCTATGATCTTTGCCCTTGACCAGCAGAATATAGGTATTACCGGCAAGGGTGTCATTGACGGGCAGGGATTCCTTGTAGCCAACAACCTTGTTGACATGATTCATAAGGGGGTGGTCAAAGATCCACTCAAATATGACAGACCCAGTGAGATAAGAAGGCCACAGAATATCTATTTCAGGGGTTGCCGCAACATTGTTATCAGGGATATCATTCTCAAAGATCCGGGAAGCTGGAACCAGCAATATGATCAGTGCCGTAACCTTGTAATTGACAATATTACTGTTGACAGCAAGTCATACTGGAATAATGATGGTGTGGACATAGTGGACTGTGACAGTGTATGGGTCACCAACTCATATTTTGATGCTGCAGATGACGGGATTTGCCTTAAATCGCATGACCCCAATTTTCTTTGCAGGAATGTTTATATATACAACAACACAGTAAGGACCAGTGCCAACGGTATAAAGTTTGGCACGATGGGGCGTGGAGGATTCCGCGATATACGCATAGTAAACAACCTGGTGTTTGACACATACCGGTCGGCCATCACCTTTGCAGCCGTTGACGGAGGAATTGTCGAAAATATAGTCGTTGACAGCCTGAGGTCAATAAATACCGGGAATGTAATATTTCTGCGTATAGGTGAGCGTAGCGGCAATAAAAAAGGCAGGATTAACGGAGTTACGATTTCCAACGTGTATGCCGAAGTGCCTTTGACAAAACCTGATGCCGGGTATAATTATGAGGGACCGGTAGAGGATCTTCCACGCAATATCTCTCCCTCCTCAATAGCAGGAATGCCAGATGCCCTGATTGAAAACATCACCCTGAAGAATATCGAGATAAAATACCCCGGAGGCGGCAATCCGAATTATGCAAAGGTGGGTCTTGACGAATTGGACAAGGTTCCCGAGCTGGGCCCAAATTATCCGGAGTTTTCAATGTTTAAAGAGCTTCCGGCATGGGGTTTCTATATAAGACACGCAAAAGGAATAACTTTTGACAATGTGAAGCTCACCTGTGAAGATAAAGATTACCGCACTGCAGTAGTGCTTGATGATGTCCACGGAGCTTACTTTACAGGTCTGCAGGTCACAGAACCCGGAAGCCGTAAGAGCCCGGTTTATAGTTATAAATCAACCGGCGTGGTTATTAAATAGGATATTTGTAATTAACCCAGATCGGAAATCTTTTTAAGAAGAATATTATCAATTATTTTAACTTCTCTTCCATCAACTCTTATGATACCCTCCTTACGGAGCTCTGTCAGAATCCGCACCGTGTTTTCCTCTGAAATGGCAGACATTTCTCCCAGTTCCTTGCGGGTGACCGGCATACTGTAAGTGTTGGTGTCATAAAAAGAAGCGAGCGAAAGAAGACTCTCGGCTATCCGTCCTCTTATGTTTTTCTGATTCAGACAGATTATCTTGTTCATAATCAGTGCCACAGATCTGCCAAACGCCTTGTTGAGCCTTAGAAGAACCTCGTGATTTTCGAGATAAAGCTCCTTGAGCAGATCAAGCTTAAGCATGCATACCTGGGCCTCCTCAAGTGCAGTTACAGAATAGGTATATTGAATGCTTTCAAAAAAGGAGAGCAACCCGATGTACGCTGGGGGTTTCATCAGGTAGAGGATTATATTATGACCGTTGATCCCTTCAATGAAAAGCTTTGCGGTGCCTTCTGTAAGATAAATGGCGTGACTCACATCATCACCCTGCCGGCATATTCTCTGATGTTTTTTAAACCGTGCCTGGATAATATGTGATTCAGGAATTGACCTTCCGGTACGTTTGATGGCATCATAGAAATCACATTTGTGCCTGCATTCATCACAGGTCGTCTGTGGGGTAACTCTCATTATTAAACAATTAAATGATTCATTCTCAAATATAGTTGATTTAAAGCAATGATACATTGCAAGAATATTATTGTTATTCATTTAGCAAAATCCCTACTTTAGCTAACATTAAAAAATTTACTCTAACACCAGAGAAGTCTATGGAACCAACAGATCAGTACAATTTCAGTATTTTCACTCCGCGCAACCTTCATGGCAGGAAGAACAGGAATGTCATTTTCACCATGCTTTTAATCTGGGCAGTGGCTGTATTTGGCTTTCAGTTTCTTCTGAGGGCGATTGAAAAGCCCACACCGGAGAAGACACTGGGTATCTTTGAAACAGAGTGGCCTTATGTGCTTGCCGGGTCAGAAGCTAATGCTGACTACAGCTCTTTTCTAAACACTCTCATTCATGTAAAGGGGAAGCATATTGTAAAGCCGGCAGATCAGAAACTTTTATCTGAGGCTATCAGCAATGTTATCTTTGGAATTCTGCCTGACAGTGTCAGTCCGCTGATTGCAGGCCAAATAAAGGAGCGTGAAGCACTGGAGGCCAGCCTCGTTCAGCTAAAAGGCCAGCAATTCGTGGATACACGCATGCTGATTCGTGACAAGAATTACCAGTTAACCTCACTTCTTGAGCCTTACTCAGGTTATGGCGCAAATAGTCTTGAAGGTCCCATCCTGGCGTCTAGTCTGAAATCGGAATTCCCGGCATCATTCAGTGATGAGAACTATGTACGTTTACCTGATCTTATGAAACTGTATCTGACACATAACCAGTCGGTTCTGACTGATACGAAGTTTCTGGGATTTCCTTTCCACTACTTTTATACAGCTGTCTTTCTGCTGATATTGTTCGTGGGACTTTGTATTGTCTATAATTTATTGATAGAGTGGCGTTTAAAAAAGCAGGGAGTAGTTGAATAAAGTAAAGCCGATAATTATGAAAAGGATATATTTAACAATATTTATACTATTGTCAGGAGTGCTGGCACTCAGTGCACAGAGCCTTACACAACTTGAAGGCAGTTTTAAAACCGGTCCTGCCATAATACTTATTGCCACACTTGTAACCTTCGTACTGGTAGGAATCTTTTTCCGGGCCAAGGATCCAGCTGACTATTATGCAGCCGGACGAAGCATCTCAAAAGTCGGATCGGGTATGGCCATTGCCTCAAACTGGATGAGTGCAGCTTCAGTGCTTGGGATGGCCGGTATGATGTACGGTTTTGGATATAATGGCCTTGCGTATGTTGTTGGCTGGACAGGCGGTTATGTTCTCCTGTTGATCCTGATGGCTGCGCAGATAAGGAAATATGGAAAATATACAGCTCCTGACTTCATCGGAGACCGTTATTATTCACGTGATCTCAGGATTGTCAGCGCAATATTCACTATTCTGATATCATTCGCATATTGTGTCGGACAGTTTGGAGGCATCGGCCTTATGTTCAAATGGATACTTGGGCTGAATTATACCTGGTCGGTAATCATCGGGTCATCAGTAGTTTTGCTGTACACTCTTATTTCAGGTATGATAGGGGCGACAAAGAACATGCAGATACAGTATGTTATAATCGTTGTTTCATTCCTTCTGCCGGTCTTTATTCTTGCATTCAAATTTGACTATTTCTGGCTTGTACCCCAGATAGGTTATGGTGCCGCTGTGACTGACATTGTACAGGGAATTCCTGCTCCTAACATTTCAGGCGGGGCCGCTCTTCTAAATGCCTATGGGCATGACCTTGCCATTGTCCCAAGCCCGGAGTTTGCAATGCCGTGGGATCCCTCTTCAGGAACAACCTTTTTCCAGTGGATGGCCATTTGCTTTTCCCTGATGGTTGGAACGGCAGGATTGCCGCATGTGATACAGCGGTTTTATGTGGTGCCTAAAGTAACCGACGCAAGATGGTCTGTTGTATGGGGTCTCTTTTTCATTTGTCTTGTTTACTGGACGGCACCTTCGTATGCTGCTTTCGGCAAGCTTCTTTCATCAAATCATGAGGTGGGTATGCTTGCCAAGGATGCAATAGTTGTATATACTGCACAACTTGGAGGAGTAAACTCACTTGTTGTTGGATTATTGGCTGCGGGAGCCATTTCGGCAGCCTTCTCCACTGTGTCCGGTTTGCTGGTGGCCGGGGCATCGGCTTTTTCACATGATCTGTATGTGAAAGTGATTAACCCCTCGTCAACGCCGAAGCAGCAGCTGAATATTGCCAGAATGGGCACAGTGCTTATGGCTGTTCTCGTGACAGTTGTCGCACTGATGAAGCTAGGACTCATAGCACAGCTTGTCTCGGTAGCATTTTCCATGGCAGCATGTACGATCTTTCCGTTGTTCCTTCTTGGCATCTGGTGGAGCGGGTCTAACAGGGCAGGGGCGAAGGCAGGACTGTTCGCCGGGATTCTGGTAACCACAATATCTCTGACCTATTTTATTGTTGGTCTGAGCGGCGGGAGCCTTCCGGGGCAGGCCTTTATCTCATACTGGCTTAATGTTTGGTATTTTGCATGGCTTGGAGCTCCCCTGGCGATAGTGGTGAATATAATTGTATCAAAACTGACAACACCTACTCCGCTTGAGATTAAAAAATTCCTGGCTGAGCAGGTTCATAACTGATGAGTCTGAGAGGTCTGTTTGCCATATCAGGCGGAACGAAGGTGGTGCTTGCAATCACCTTCTCCGTTGTTGTGCTGACAGTTCTCTTTGCCTTTTTCTATTATCGTTCGCTTAACCTGGCTGAAGATCCACGTGTCACCCGGGCCCGTATCCTGATGGCAGAGTATGACAGTCAGTCAGGAGGGCCTGACAGTTACACAAGGTTTTCACTGCTTGATTCAGCAGAAGCTCTATTCAGGTCATTGCCCGATTATGAAACTTCCTTTGAGATCGGTGTGATTTACAACAACAAATGCAGCGGGTTGTTAATGGTGGCACTGTATGACTCAACTGTAAGCAACGGTATTAAGAATGACCTGCTTGCACTGTCACTGGATTATTGTGACAGCAGCATATATGTTTATAACAGATGGTTGAGCGACTGGGGAGGATTGTCTGACGAGGCGACAGCGGAGAGGCTGGAGCCCTTTATGAAGCACGATGATCCGGTATTTGAAGGGAGAAATTTCAAAAAAATATTCAGGCGACGGATAAGAAACATCGACCTTGCCCGGGTAGAGACGCCCCGAAGGCTTTCGGTAAG
>JALOMO010000099.1 GCA_025455395.1 Bacteroidales bacterium | reverse complement strand
GCTATAAATGATTCCGTGAGGTATTCAAACGAAAGAAAGCAGTTCGGTGTACTCATATCATCATTCGGAGCAATAAAACATAAGCTTGCCGGGCAGGTAATCCGGCTTTTTGCCTCAGAGTCAGCTGTGTACAGGGTAAGTAAGGATATAGACACTCTTATTAAGGAGATGTCTGCCGGAAGCGACTACGGAAAGGCTACCATTGAGGGTATAAGTCACTATGCGGTTGAGGCGGCCATACTGAAGGTCGTCGGTTCTGAAATGCTTGATTTCGTTGATGATGAAGCTGTACAGATACACGGAGGGATGGGCTACTCTGCAGAGATGGCGGTGGAGAGAGGTTACCGTGATTCCAGAATCAACAGGATATTCGAGGGCACCAACGAGATCAATCGCCTGCTTGTTGTTGATACCGCCATGAAACGTGCCCTGAAAGGTGACTTCGACCTGTATGGCGAAGCCGAAAAACTATGTTCTGCGCTGACTGAAATAACTGACGGTAAAACAGAAGGAGAAAACTATTACCAGACCAGGACAAGGTATATTAAAAACTTTAAAAAGGTAATACTCATTTGCATTCACCATGCTACGAAAATCTTTGGCAAAGGACTGATAAATGAACAGGAAGTCCTGAATAATATTGCTGAAATGATGATGGAAACCTATGTTTCCGAATCGCTTGCACTCAGGGTGGAGAAGCTCAATAACATCAGGGGAGATGGTTCAGTTTATAGGGATATCCTTGACGTGAACCTTTTTGAGACTGCCAATATTATGAGGAACTCAGCCCTCGAGGCAATTGCCTCATTCTCTGAGCATGAAAAGTACGAGCCACTTGTTCATGCCATTGAAAAACTGACCAGGCATGATTGTGTCAACATTAAAGAGGCAAGACGACGCATTGCAGACAAGCTGATTGAGGATAATTCTTATAAGTTCTGACATTCCAGGGGCAGCAGGTGATTTGATTTTAGCACTGGTTTGACCGGTGGTGTTTTTCTTTATTATAAGCCTTGAATGTTCTGAGGCAACAGCTTAGATAATGACAAATATCAACTGTCGGGTTGATAAGAAGCATCAATAAATCTTGCATATATTTTCCTGTTTGAAAATTCAGATACCTTTATTCTGATACATTTGTGATTACAATAACAATGATACTATGATGGATAAAAAAGCAGGGTTTCTAAAAGTGATGTCTACTGTTATTATTTTAACAGGAGCATCCATTCTTACATCATGTGAGAATTATATCTGGTCTCCTCCTGAGATACCGGAAGAGGTCGTTATCAGCTTCAGTGAGCATATTTACCCGGTATGCAATGACTGTCACGACACGTGGGACCTGGAAAGGACTTATGAGAAACTGACAGGCAAACTTGACATGGCAGATCCTGAGTCAAGTGCCATTTTTACAATACACGGATCAATTCTTGATAATATTATGGTACAGGTCGACGACGACCTGTCGATAAAGGCCTCTGATGCAATTATAATATGGGCGGAAGACGGGGCAGAATTCAATAAATAAAGCAGAAAACAACCTAAATCAAAATAAAAATGAAAAAGATACTCGTATTGCTCATTCTTATGCTGGCCATAATACCTGTTTACTCACAGGAGAGTGAGGATTTTCCGGTTAGGATGTTCGAAACCAGCATTTTAATTGATAATCAGACTGTTACTACCCCATTCAAGGGGATGCTTGAATTTGAGATACATCACAGGTTCGGTACAGTGAACAATGGTCTCACAGATCTTTATGGTCTCTGGGGGCCGTCAAACATCAGGTTAGGTCTGAACTATGCCATAACCGACAGGTTGATGATAGGAGCAGGAACGTCAAAGAACTACAGGGCACAGGACCTTGCAGTCAAATATGCGCTACTCAGGCAGACAAGTTCAGGCTCGATGCCTGTTTCTGTAACGCTTTACGGCAATATGGGTATCAACTGTCTTAGTGAAGAAAATTTTGGTCCGGCCCACGATTGGCGTGAGATACACAGACTATCTTATTTCACACAGGTTCTTGTAGCCAGGAAGTTTGGTGAAAAGCTTTCACTTCAGGTAGCCCCGACATTCATCTGGCTGAATGCCGTTGAGGAGGGATATGTGAATGGTAATTACGGTTTTTCAGCTGGTGCAAAATATAACGTCTTCGGGTCGCACAACATCATTATGGAGTATGATCAGCTGCTTAATAAGATGGAGAACGAGGATTTCAATCCGAAACCTCAGCTTGCATTGGGATGGGAGATAAGTACGGCCACTCATGCATTTCAGTTATTCTTTGCAAATTACAAGGATATACTGGGCCAGTACAATTTTGTATATAACCAGAACAGTATTTCTGACTTCAACTATCTGCTTGGTCTGAATGTCACTGTAAGATTTTAAGCGGGCTATAATTGATATGTAGATGAAAACCTTGAAAAACAGGGGACTGATAGTATTGATTTTACTTGCCGTATATCCCTTTAACAGTCAGCTCTTAGGAATAGCACCTGATGATTCCCTGGTTGTCAAATGGAAGGATATCAATGTCTTCTATGATGATAATGAAAGATGCCTTATCTGTCACGGGGAAGAATACTATACCCTGAGCGATACAGTGGCCGGTGTTTCACAGATAAGGAACATGTTCCAGGATTACTTCGTTAACCGGGAGGATTATTATGATGGCGTACATAAATCCTTCAGCTGTACAGACTGTCATTCTTCAGACTTCATCAGGTTTCCTCATGATGTTGCTACAAGACTCGAGCCGCGATATGCATGTATTGACTGTCACGGTTACGATGAGAACTATGCACATCTGAATTTCGAGGAGATTGAGGTTGAGTACAACAACAGTACTCATGCCAGCGTTGAAAACTTCTCATGCTGGAAATGCCATGATCCTCACTCATACAAGCTTTTTGCAAGTGAAGTAGCGGACGTTGGAGAACTGGTACTCTATGACAATAATATGTGTCTTGCATGCCATGCTAATTTCACGGAATTCAGGCTGCTCACCGACAGGGAGGAGATCAATGTTGTGAGCAAACATGAGTGGCTTCCTAACCAGGTATTGCACTTCGAAAGTGTACGCTGCATTGAGTGCCATACACAGATCAGCGACTCCATTCTGGTGGCCCACATGGTTCTTCCTAAAGATCAGGCAGTGAAAAACTGCACTGAATGCCATTCCGCCAACTCAAGGCTGATGTCGACTCTCTATAAATTTGAAAGCAAGGAAAAGAGAGGCAACGGCTTCTTTAACTCGATAATCCTTAACAGGTCATATGTCATAGGTGCTTCAAGGAACATCTACCTGGGTTACCTGAGCCTTCTCATCTTCCTGGGAGTGCTGTCAGTCATTGGAATACATATATTTTTCAGGGTAATAAAGGCAAAAAGGAAATAGTTATGTCAAAAGGATTATACTTATACCCGAAATGGATCAGGTTATGGCACATAACAAATGCTGTTCTCTTTCTGATACTGATAGTTACAGGTATCAGTCTTCAGTTCTCAGGACAGGACGAACCATTTGTTCTTGTCAGTTTCAAGACTGCTGTAAGCTGGCATAACGGCGCTGCATTTTTTCTTACCTTGAGCTATGTGGTGTTCGTTATAGGGAATTCCGTTACAGGCAACATCAGGCACTACAGGAACAACAGTTCCACATATATTCAGGATCTGCTGAAGCAGTTCAATTATTACAGGAGAGATATGTTCCGGGGTGAGCCACATCCTTTTCCTGTCACTGAAGAGTCCAAATTCAATCCGTTGCAGAGATTTTCCTATGTGCTTGCCATGTATGCAGGGATGCCGCTCCTGATTATCTCGGGCATTCTTCTTTTCTATCCCGGCATGCTCCCGAGGAATATATTCGGGGTGAGCGGTCTTCTTATCACTGACCTGGTACATATTGCAACCGGGTTCCTGCTGTCAATATTCATGGTTATTCATATTTACACATGCACCCTTGGCAGTAAGCCGACAACGCTCTTCAAGAGCATGGTCGACGGCTATCATCATGATGATCACTGAAAATTTGGGGGTTAAACATGAAAGGCAAAAAGAAAGAAAACTCATCGAGGAGGAGATTCCTCAGGAACATCGGTCTGGGACTTGGTTCTGCGGCAATTATTTCTACACCGGCTCTGGCGGGTGCCGGAGATGATTCAGAGAGCGGGGAGACGCTGAAGCTTCTGACACCTGAAGGCAAGCTTGTTGAAGTCAGCAAGTCGGTTGTCAGGGAGGCAAAGAAGAAGACGAAGGAGCAGATAAAAATCTCATATGCAGGGCTACCCCACAGGAAATTCGTAATGGTTATTGACCTGGCGAAATGCAAGAATGCCCGCAAGTGTGTTGATGCCTGCCAGGAGGGGCATATGCTTCCCAAAGACCATGAGTGGATAAAATTATACCTCATGCAGGATTCGGAGCAGACCGCAAAATACTGGTTTCCGAAGCCCTGTTATCACTGTGACAGTCCACTGTGTGTAAGTGTCTGTCCGGTCGGAGCTACCTACAAAAGGGAGGATGGCATTGTACTGGTAGACAGCAAGAGGTGCATCGGATGCAAGTTTTGCATGACAGCATGTCCCTATTCTGCGCGTGTCTTTCATTGGAAAGATCCTGAAGCTCATGTGCCCGACGGGCATGTATATAACCCTGAATTGAACATTCCCCCTGTAGAAGGTACGGTGGGCAAATGTGTCTTCTGCGCTGACAAGCTGCGGAACAACGAGCTTCCTCGATGTGTTAAAGCCTGCCCCATGGGAGTAATATATTTCGGAGACCTGACCGAGGACGCTGTCACTAATGGTGTCGAAACACTCAGATTCTCGTCACTTATGGTAGACAGGCATGGGTACAGGCACATGGAGGAGCTGGGTACCATGCCAACGGTTTACTATCTCCCGCCAGTAGGAAGAACCTACCCGGTGGAGCTGGGTTTTGAAGATCTCGATCCATCGATAACTGATCGTTACAAAGACGAACCGGTCACAAAGTCTAAAAAGAAATAAGAGATGAACGCGTTCAGAGAAAATCTATTCCGTGATCTGACCCCTGAGATTGAAAAGACCAGCAGGAGCTGGTATTTCCTGTTTGCAGGGTTCCTTGCAATATTTCTTCTGGGACTCTATGGGCTTTACCATCAGATTGACAAGGGTCACATAGTAACAGGCATGAGAGACAATGTTGTATGGGGTGTTTATATCGTTAATTTCATCTTCTTCATGGGCCTCAGTTATGCCGGGGCGCTTGTCTCAGGAGCATTGCATCTGTTTAAGACACCCTGGAGAGCCCCGGTTATCAGGCTGGCAGAGTTAATAACTGTTATCTCGCTGGCAATAGGGCCTTTCTTTATCTTCTTCTGCATTGGCAGATTGGAAAGGATACCTTATCTGCTCATCTTCCCCCGGATTCAATCTCCGATCGTGTGGGACGTAATAGCAATTCTGACCGACATCTTCGGGTGCGTGATCTTTCTCTATGTCTCATTCATCGAAGATTTTGCCAAACTGCGTGACAGGGAGGATCTTCAGGTAGCACCGTGGAAGAAGAAGATGTATAAAATACTTGCGATGGGTTACCAGGGAACCGAGAAGCAGCACAGGCTACTCAGCTTTTCAAGAAATGTAATGGCTGCCATGATCATTGCAATAGCCATTATCGTTTACTCGGTGCTGGCATGGATCTTCGGAGTGACGCTTCAGCCCGGCTGGCACAGTACAATATTCGGCCCTTACTTCGTGATTGCAGCAATCTTCTCAGGAGTGGGTCTGCTGATTGTTCTGATGGCTATATTCCGGAAGATATATAACCTTGAAAAGTATATCACGCTGAAACACTTTGTCAACATGGGGATCGTACTCTTCGTTATAGCCGCATTCTTCGGTTATTTTACATTCAGCGATTACCTGACGAAATGGTACGGGTCGGTTAAGATGGATAAGATCCTTATTGATAAACTGTTTACCGAGTTCAGGACTTACTTTATTTTTGCAAACTACATCGGGATACTGACACCCATAATTATTATTGCAATTCCAAGGTTACGAACAATCAGGAATATTACGATAGCAGCCCTCATAGCTCTTCTGGCTCTCTGGGTAAACCGGTACATAATAATTGTTCCTACGCTGGAGACCCCCTTCCTTCCTATTCAGGACATAAGACATGACTGGCGGTTCTATTCTCCCACATGGGTTGAGTGGTCACTCACTGCAGCAGGGGTAGCAGTTTTCGGCATGCTCTTCATGATCATTTCAAAGCTTGCACCAATCATTTCCATCTCAGAGATGGAAGAGGCAGAGGAAAGGGAAAATCTTAAATTGAAAGAACAGGTAAAATGAGTAAATCATACAGATACTCCGCCCTTCTGATTCTGGTCTTATGCTGGTCAGCTGGCAGCCTGTCGGCATTTGGTATACAGGAGACGAAAATCAGTCCATACATGCTGTTCTCATATCTCAAGAACAGTGATTCGCAGCAGGTGCTTCAGGTGAAGATGACCAACATCACCCAGACAGGTGAGGTACCGTTGCCTGGCCTGAGCATAAAGTTTTTTAACGGTGAGAATCTCCTTGGTGAAGCGACGACCGATGTGACAGGCAGCGCAAATTACACGATCGACAGTACTGTCGAACTCCTTGTCGGGGAGGATGGAACCTGGCCCTTCAGTGCCACCTTTGACGGGGATACTCTTGTTGATGCCACATACAGCGACCTCAGTATTACCGATGTAAACCTTGAAATGACTCTCAGTGAGGAGGAGGGTAAAAGGAGTGTCACCCTGAGAGCAACAATGCCAACAGCTGACGGTGTCATTCCTGTTGCCGGCGACGAGGTAGGGGTATATGTTCCGAGGATGTTCAGCCTTCTTCCCGTAGCAACAGGAGTGCTTGATGAGAATGGTACAATACAGATAGAATTTCCGGATGATATACCCGGAGACAGTCTTGGTAACCTGACTGTTATCGGTAGGTTTAATGAGCATTATCTTTACGGAAATGTGGAGAAGAGAGAGGTAAGAGTGTGGGGTACTCCGGTGGTGAAGGCGCCTCCGGTATACCGGAGCCTCTGGTCTACCCTGGCACCAAAATGGATGGTTGTCACGCTTGCAATTATGCTGATGGGTGTATGGAGCCAGTATATGCTGGTGATTATCAATCTTATCAGGATAAAGTGGGATGGACTAAAGAAGGAAAAGAAATAGCCTTTGCCAATCTTGGCATGAAAAATGATATATTTAATGTGAAACTAAAACAGGATCAATTATGAAGTTTAAAGTTCTTTTTGTGAGTACAGTTCTTCTTGCATTTTCAGTAACTCAGGTTATGAATGCACAGCAGAAGAAAGGTGAGCCATGGGTAATCCCGGCTGAGTATAAGAAGATGGCCAACCCGGTTGCCAAAGATGATGCCAATCTGAAACTAGGTGCAGCATCATGGGCAAAGAATTGCGCATCATGTCATGGTAAGACAGGCCTGGGTGATGGCCCGAAAGGCAGGATGACCAAGACCTTCCCGGGTAATTTCTCAGAAGCTACCTTCCAGGCTTATACTGATGGCGACATGTTCTATCAGACGAAGATGGGAAGAGGAGAGATGCCTGCATATGATAAGAAGATCCCCGACAATGAGATATGGGCTATGGTTCATCACATGAGAAGCTTCAAGAAGTAAGAAGAAAGTAAAAAAAGAAGAGGGTGTCTCAAACGGGCACCCTCTTTTTTATTTTGTTAAAACGCACAAAAAAAGCTGTCTCAATTCAGGATTGAGACAGCCTTTGGTATTAGAGATCTTTGTTATTTTACTGGAACAGGGTAGCCTGCCTCTACCATCTCTGCAATTGAGTTGTCGAGAAGGACCTTGATATAGGTTGGGTTATGTACTCCCTTGCTGCGGTCTTCCTTAATTGTATTGTAGTTAAGATAAGCCAGAGTTACATTAGCCGGGTAGGTTCCGTTATTGGCCAGTTCGGTTGTAGTGTTATAGATACCTGCAGCAATAACCTGGGCCTCGAGATCTGAAAGTTTATCAGCTATCAGGTTCTGGAAATTATTAATTTTTGTATTAAATGCAGCCAGGGCAGCAGTAGTACTGATATCATGACATGGTGTGCAGCCTGTGACCAGCCTGTTCTCCACCTCGTGTGATTCATACTTCAGTGACATATTGTGTCCACCGGCCAGATAGCCATAAGGCTTTGACATGTGGCATGTGATACAACCACTTGCAGTTGAGTGTACGTTGGTTGTCGGATAGGCGGTACCAGGCAGTTCAAACGGGTGCTTGCCAAGAACAAGGTTGGCCATTGGGGCGTGGTGTGGCCCTATACGCGTGCTGGTAACGGTGAAAGCCGGTCCGTCAACTACGGGTGCTGGTGATACTACCCTTTCCTGATGGCATGCTACACACTGGTTGCTGTTTCCTTTGTTCCATATAACATCAGCTCCGGCGTATTTGACATCAAGTATCTGCTGTCCGGGTTTGGTAAGTGCCAGGTCAGCAGAGGTATAGGTCTGGTGAATCTTATGGCAGGTGTAGCAGTTGATCTGCATCGGGTTCTCCGGTACAGAGATATTCGCTGCTGATCCTTCTGCGACATACTCCAGAAATCCCTGGTGTGTGTGGCACTGAACGCATCCGGTCCTGTTTGCATAACCTGCATTTCCGCCATTGGCATGCTGAGACTCACTCCACTGTGCAGAGAAAGCGATCATCTCATCATCGTTATTATGGCATTCTGCGCAGGCGAGAGTGGTACCAGGTGTTCCGGGATCTCCCTTGTCACCCTTATCGCCTTTGGCACCATCGGCACCGGCAGGGCCCATAGGGCCTTCACATGAGGCCATAACCATCCCGGCTACAACAAACATTGAAATAATTTTCAGACTCTTTTTCATAAATATTATCTTTTGGTTTCTATCACGATGGAAAGTTAACTTTATCATCGATGCCTCACACTGTTTATACATTGATATTTAAATCACAATGAATTGATAAGTGTGAGCTTTGAATTTGATGTATATCAATTAAAACTATGATATATATTATATTTTCCGTAATCTGATGTTATTTACTGGTACTTTTGGGTTCCTATCCTGACCATAAATGTACAACGAAAATGTAATATCAAGTTGTGAATTCTGCACAAACTGCTGGAGCAATTTCAGGAGATTATCTTCAGCGGAGCGTGACCTGGTCAACAATAACCGTTATGAGGCCGGTTTCAAAGCCGGAGAGATAATCATAAAGCAGGGATCACCTGCATCGAATGCGATTTTCCTGTTGTCAGGCCTTTCCAAGGTATACATGGAGGGCTATTCAGGCAGGAACATTATTCTTGATATTGCCGGAACGGGAACTCTTCTCGCCGGCCCTGGCGTTCACGTGAATTCCAGGTATTCTTATTCAGTAGCTGCTATCACGCAGATAAAGGCATGCTTCATCAGCTTTGACGTTCTTCAAAAAGTAATAAATGAGAATCCGCAGTTTGCATCCGGGTTTATTGAAGATCTGAGCGAGAAGTCATTCAAAATGCATCAGAAAGTGATAAGTCTTACCCAGAAAAAGATGCATGGCAGACTTGCGGAGGCGCTGCTTAACTTTTCAGATAATATTTTTCATTCTGAGAAATTCGAAATGCTCCTCTCGAGGCAGGAGCTTGGCGAGTTGACAAATATGGCCAAGGAGAGTGTCGTAAGAATACTCGGTGAACTCGAAGATGAAAAGATCATCCAGGCCACACCGCGCTCTGTTAATATCCTCGATCGCGACAAACTCAGGATTATCTCCGAAAAAGGTTAGTTTTGTGCCGGAAACAAATTATTAAATCCACATTGCTGTAATCTGTTTAGTTTATTATGATCATACTATACCTGTATGCTCCGAAATACTTTAGAAATCAATTGATAAATGATGAAAATATTTAAATTTCTCTTTACTCCCATTTTTATGGGTATACTCTTCGTAGTTCTTGCAGTGGCAATGGGCGCTGCAACATTTATCGAGAATGACTTCGGTGCTGTATCCGCCAGGGCAGCGGTTTACAATACCCGCTGGTTTGAGCTGCTTTTTCTCCTGCTGGCGGTAAACCTTGCCGGCCAGGTTATTGTATTCAGGTTGTACAGGAGGGAGAAGCTTACTGTAATGATCTTCCACCTGGCGTTTATAATAATGGTTATCGGGGCTGCCATTACCAGGTATACAGGTTATGATGGCATGATGCACATCAGGGAGGGTGAGGCATCTGATATTACCTTCTCGTCAGGCAATGAACTGGTATTTGAGCTTGCAGACAAAGAGGGGAATATTATGGCGACTCATTCCAGGTCATTACTGACTGCCTCTTCAGAGCGTAACCGCTACCGCAAGTCGCTTGCAGCAGGAGGTGAGAAATACAGGCTGACCCTCAATGGTTATCTCCCGAATATGGTGAAGCAGGTTGAAGAGTCAGCAGATGGTGTCCCGGTGGTCTCGTTCCTGGCCACTCAGGATATGTCCACCGGTGAGAACATAATCCTTTTTCAGGGAGAGACCGGCAGGGCAGGAGAGTTGACAATCGGCTTTGACAGTGAGGCCGCTGTCATGGTGACGTTAAAGGATGAGACCTTTTACCTGGAGTCTGCGATGCAAGTGCAGGCAACCAGGATGACAGACATGAGTGTAACGGTCTACCCGGCCGATTCACTCGTAGCTCTTGCCCCTAAGACCGTTTATACAATAGGAGGTTACAGGATCGTACCCCGCAAGATGTTAACCAGCGGAGCAGTGACACTGGCACCTGCTGCTGACAATATGGGAGGAGACGGCACAGGAGCCCTTGAACTCACACTATCAGGTGGCGGAACTGAACAGAAGATCTACCTTGCCGACAATATGGGAGAGGAGAGGAGTGAATGGTCAGGAAATGCAGGAGGCTTTACCGCTCATGTCAGTTACGGAAGCAAGGTACTGAATCTTCCCTTCAGCATTAAATTAAATGACTTCATAATAGAGAGATATCCCGGGTCTAACAGCCCTTCAGGGTTCAGGAGTGATGTGACGCTTTCTGATCCGGCTCAGGATACTGAATTCGGGTATGAGATTTATATGAACCATATCCTGAAATACAAAGGATTCCGTTTCTACCAGTCATCATATGACAAGGATGAGATGGGTACTATTCTGTCAGTGAACCATGACCCCGCTGGTATGATTACAACCTATGCAGGATACTCTCTGCTATTTCTTTTCATTGTTCTTTCCATAATAAACAGGAGGTCGTTCTTCAGAACGGCAGGTAACGGGTACTGGAACTCACGCTATCGCCGTATGGTTACAGTTACTGCACTGTTTCTGGTTCTTGCTTCAGTCGCACCTGCAGGTGCACAGCATCTCATAATTGACAGGACCGAGGCTGACCGTTTCGGCGGGGTTCTTGCGCAAGACCAGAAAGGGCGGACAAAACCTCTTTATACAATCAGCAATGATATTCTCCGCAAGGTATCAAAGGAGGATACTTTCGACGGACTCTCTTCGATGCAGGTGTTTCTTGGCTATTCCCTTGATTTCTTACACTGGCAGAATGTTCCTCTTATTAAAGTATCCAATGATGAGCTCCGGGCGATGCTTGGACTCAAGGGAGACAGGGCTGCATTTTCTGACATTGTCAGTTTTGGCGAAGGAGGGGGATATAAGCTATCAATGCATGTTGACAAAGCCTATTCCAAGGCAGTGAGCGAGCGGACAAGGTTTGACAAGGAGGTCATCAAGCTTGATGAACGTGTTAACATATGTTACATGATGTCAAGAGGTGACTTCCTCCATCTCTTTCCGCTAAGGGATGGCACCGACCACTGGGGGAAGGCAGAGGATGCAGTCAGGAACACCACAAATCAGTCGGACTCTCTTTTCGTGCTGAGTGTGGTACCGCTGTGGGCACAGGCAGTCACATCGATGGGCAAGGCAGGGATCGGATCAGGGGAGTACCTTGCCGCCATTAAGAACTACCAGAGGGCACATTCTGACTATGACCTGCCATCGGAGGCGAAAGTAAACGCGGAACTCTTCTATTACAAGGCGAAGATTTTCGAGCGTCTCTTTCCCTATTACGCAACCCTCGGGCTGGTAATGATAATTATGCTGATCGGAATCATTATTACCGGCAGGCG
>JALOMO010000188.1 GCA_025455395.1 Bacteroidales bacterium | reverse complement strand
GTTCAGAGCGTTGATGAAGTCGGAGTCCTGCGTTTCCGGGTCTCTCAGTACCAGCTGACTGATCAGCGCCATAAGGTCACCGGGTGTAAGCTGTTGTTTCTTGTCGCTCAGGGCGTTGTCAGGGTCAATATGAGACTCGATCATCAGACCGTCGTAGTTAAGGTCCATCGCTTTCTGCGCAAGATCGAGGATGAACTTGCGATGACCGCCCATATGACTCGGGTCGCAAAGAAGGGGTATATCAGGAATCCTCTGCCTCAGTTCGATGGCAATCTGCCATTTGGGCTGGTTACGGTAAGCGGTTTTCTCATATGATGAGAACCCCCGGTGAATGGCACCGACGTGTCTTATTCCTGCCTTATACAGTCTCTCAATTGCACCCACCCACAGATCAGGTTCAGGATTAATGGGGTTCTTGACCATCACCATGATATTGACTCCCTGAAGGGCATCTGCAATTGATTGCATTGCAAACGGATTGACTGACGTTCTGGCACCAATCCAGAGGATGTCAATGCCAAATTTAAGTGCCTCATAAACATGCTTCTCGGTTGCCACCTCGACAGCAGTGGGCAGGCCATATTGCTCCTTAACCTGTTTCATCCATCTCAGCCCCTCCGTTCCTACCCCTTCAAATGAGTCGGGACGTGTCCTCGGCTTCCATAGCCCTGCCCGAAAGACATCCACCCGGCCAGTTTCTGCAAGCTGCCTGGCAGTCTCCATCACCTGCCCTTCCGTCTCAGCACTGCATGGACCTGCAACCATCAGAGGTCTCTGCCTGTATACTTTCCAGCTTTTTATCGGCACGATATCAAGCACCTTATCCACCTCTTTCATATTTGTTCTCATTTCCGTATTTATTGTGAATTTTCAGTCGAGTATCCGTTTGACTGCGTTGGCAGTTATTATCAGTTCCCTGATTGAAGCTGCATCACCTGCTTCAATATATTTTTTAAACAGGTTCATTTTTTCGATGTATGTATCAATCACCTCGATTATTGATTTCGCATTGCCTGTGAATATTGGTGCCCAGGTCTCGGCTTTGCTCTTTGAGAGCCTGACGGTGCTTTCAAATCCACCTGCAGCCAGGGAGAGAATGTTCTTTTCGTCCTTCTCTTTTTCCAGGACACACAGGGCAAGAGCGAAGGAGGTTATATGCGATATATGCGATACATAAGCCACATGAACATCATGTTCTGCGGAGTTCATGAACTGCAGACGCATGTGTAGCGACTGAAACAGTGCTGTGATAAGGTGCAGAGCATCATCATCGCTGCGCTCAGCATCGCATATTATCGCAACCTTGTCAGTGAAGAGGGAGTCGATGGCGGCAGCCGGACCAGAGTATTCAGTGCCGGCCATGGGATGGGCCGAGACATATCTGCCTCTTGCCGGGTGATGTGCCACCGTTGCAGCTATATCTGCCTTTGTCGATCCCATGTCTGTGACCACTTTGCCGGTGCCGCTGATCATATTGAGTACCTGTGGCAGCAGTTTGCAGTTAGTGTCGACCGGAGTGCACAGTACAATAATGTCTGCCTTGCTGACAGCCTCGTCAAGCGGCATAAATTCGTCAGCGAGTCCGCAATACATTGATATTGTGCAGTGCTGCGGATTGTTATCGACTCCAATTATTTTACCGGTAAAGCCGTTGGATCTCAATCCCTTAGCGAGGGATCCCCCTATCAGACCCAGTCCTACAATGGAAATTGTAACTGTCATTTTCCTGATTCTTTTTATAGTTGTAATTTGTGTTTTATGCGATCATTTGCCTCATTTATAATAGCTTCTGTGGCACAAAGGGATATTCTCAAGTAGTTTTTTCCATTGGTGCCAAAGACCGAACCCGGGGTGACAAAGACATATGCATCATTGAGGATCTGTTCTGCAAACTCCTCTCCGTCTCCCCGGAAGGAGGGTATTTTCCCCCAGAGAAACAGTCCTGACTGCCCATGGTCAAAGGAACAGCCGAGCGTATTCATAAGCTCTTCGGCAGAATTCCTCCGGCTTCGGTATATATTATTAAGGTCTTTATACCATGACCCTGGTGACCGGAGTGCAGTGACTGCCGCTGCCTGAAGGGGCTTAAACATTCCGGAATCCATATTGCTTTTGATCCTGACGATGGCACTTATATAATCAGCATGACCACCAACCATGCCTATACGCCAGCCTGCCATATTGTGCGATTTGCTCAGGGAGTTCAGCTCAAGAGCCACTTTCCTGGCTCCCTCCACTGCGAGTAAGCTTAGATAGTCGTCATTCAGGATGAAGCTGTAAGGATTATCGTTTACAATAAGTATTTTGTGTTTCTCTGCAAAACAGATGAGATTCCTGAATACTTCATGCGAGGCTTTCCTTCCCGTAGGCATGTGAGGGTAGTTTACCCACATAATTTTGACATTACTGACCCCCGCAGCCTCTATCCTGTCAATGTCAGGCAGCCATCCGCCTTCCTCGGTGAGGTCGTAATATCTCACTCTACCTCCGGCAAGTTTTGTTGCGGCCTCATAGGTCGGGTAACCCGGATTGGGTATGAGCGCCTCATCTCCCGGATTGAGGAAGGCCATGCTGATATGCATGATACCCTCCTTGGATCCAATGAGCGGTAATATTTCGTCTGCGGGGCTGAGCTCAACGTTGAACCAGGTACTGTACCACTCTGAGAAGGCGTTCCTCAGTTCAGGGATGCCATTGTAGCTCTGGTAGCTGTGGTTGGCGGGATTTGCTGTGGCGGAATACAGGGCATCAATGACAGGCATTGAAGGAGGAAGGTCGGGGCTCCCTATCCCAAGGTTGATTACATTGAGCCCCTGTTGCCTCATTTCAGCTATCTGTTTCAGCTTGCGGGAAAAATAATATTCCTGGACAAGGCTTGTGCGCACGGCAGGTTTTATAGTATCTTCTTTCATATCAAAAAAAAAGTCCCGTTCTCACGGGACCTCCAATATTATATTTCTGTTTGCCTTTAACTTTCCATATAACTATCAGTCCCTTTATCTCTATAATAAAAGAAGTAGTTAAATGTGAAGTAATATGTCCGGCTGTTCTTCATAACAATCAGTCGCAAAATAGTGAAAATTGAGATTCAAAATTCACCTTACAATATTATTTACTATTGTGTCCTGTATTCTGTGAATTAAATAAGGTCCGATATTATGCGTTTCATCCCTCATATATATATAAAAACGACAGGACAAATTTTATGTTATTTCAATAACAGCTGAGAGCCTGTTTCAAACTGAAATCTTTTATTTTTTATTAATTGTAGAGATTATTTCTTTGTTTAAATACAAATCTTATACTTTACTTAAAATCTACATATGTACATTAAGTATTCGAATAAACACTACAATCATTGTTATATATGATGGTTAAGTCATTGTAATATAATTATATAGTAATTTAACTAAGTTCTATATGCTGACAGTTCAGGTTTGCCTGAAACTATATGGTCAATAAAATCTCTCTGTTAAGCAGATGGTTTATATTTGAAAATTAATTAATAAGGTTTTACAATGGCTTTATTCAAGAATGCAAACAGGGTCATCGATACTATTGAAAGGTT
>JALOMO010000187.1 GCA_025455395.1 Bacteroidales bacterium | reverse complement strand
TGACGGAACTCCTGGACGATTTGGGGCCCTGCGTAGAGGTACGAGTGTCCGCCCAGCCAAGCCCATTCAAACAGCAATGTCGACGTGGCGCCCACAAGCACGGTGCTGGCTTTGTGTTCGTTAGCCAAGAACTCGTGCGCTGACCTCGAATCGACCCGTATTGCTGCCTTCCGTGCGGGAAGCACCACCTTACGTTCTTCGGGTTTGGTACCCACTTTTATCATTATCATATTGATCCTGTCGAGGGTATCCTTATCCGACATCCCCATAGCATATTCAACGGCACACCTGAAGTATCTTCTGATGATCTCCTGGCGGGAGGCTTCAACTATTATCGCATCATTAACCAGTCCTGCACTGGCACGGTTTACACCCATGTCGGTAGGCGACTGGTACATCGACTCACCACCTGTGATCTTCTCAATGATCCTCTTGAGCAGGTGGAACGCTTCTATATCGCGGTTATAATTTACAGTAGCTCTGCCATACGCTTTAAGGTGATGTTCATCGATCAGCACCTTATCGTCGAGGTCGACGGTGGCAGCTTCATAGGCTATGTTGACCATATGATCGACCGGCAGATCCCAGATGGGGAATGTCTCGAATTTTGCATATCCGGCATGTATCCCTTTCTTGTATTCATGATACAGGTTGGAGAGGCAGGTGCCAAGTTTACCGCTTCCAGGTCCCGGACCGGTGACAATCACAATTGGTTTTGTTGTTTCGATATATTCATTGGCACCATAACCCTTGTCGCTGACAATAAGGTCGACATCTGTAGGATATCCTTTTGTAGGATAATGCAGATATACCTTTACTCCTCTGAGCTCAAGCTTGTTTTTGAAAGCTTTTGCGGGAGGCTGGTTCTCATAGCGGGTTATCACCACAGCTTTGATCTCCAATCCCCAGTCGCGGAAGTCGTCGATGGTTTTGAGAGCATCTACATCATAGGTGATCCCGAAATCGGCCCTCACCTTTTTCCTTTCTATGGCGCCGGCATGGATACAGAGAATGACATCGATTTTGTCCCTGAGTATCTGCAGCAACCGCATCTTGACGTTAGGATCAAAACCAGGCAGAACTCGTGAAGCATGATAGTCATACAGAATCTTTCCTCCGAATTCAAGGTACAGCCTTTGTTTAAAACGGTTTACTCTCTCAAGGATATACGATGTCTGCTCCTTCAGGTACTTCTCATTATCAAATCCAATACGAACTGCAGTTCCCATTTCTCTTCACCCGAATAATATATTTTTGACTATGATACAGCCATCAATATTAGTAATTTTTTTAGTTCCCGGTATTACTGTTGAAATATTTGTCCTTACCGACAAGTAGTCTTGAAGTTGAACCGTTGCACCGCTGCACCCTTGTGCCGTTGCACCGTTGAGCCTTTTTTACTACCTTTGTAAAATATTTCATCTAATTAAATTCACCTGCATAAGTGTTATTCGACGCCTTAGACCTGAACCCCGAGCTGCTGGAATCAATAGAGTACATGGGCTTCAGGGAGACAACTCCCGTTCAGGAGAAAGCCATTCCCGTGATACTTACAGGCAGCGACCTTATTGCCTGTGCCCAGACAGGCACCGGTAAAACAGCTGCCTACCTTCTGCCAATAATGAATCATATTTTTGAGCAGCGGTCAGGACATACACATACTCTTGTACTCGTGCCAACCCGTGAACTGGCAATCCAGATAGATCATCAGGTACAGGGACTTGCCTATACACTGAATATTACATCGCTGGCTGTTTACGGAGGAGGTGATGGCAGCGGATGGGACCAGGAAAGAATAGCCCTCTCGAAGGGGGCGGATATCATTGTTGCCACGCCAGGAAGGCTCATCTCTCACCTCAACCAGGGCTATGTGAATTTCAAACAGATTGAGGTGCTGGTACTTGATGAAGCCGACAGGATGCTCGATATCGGTTTTTATGATGATATCATGCACATCATCTCATACCTGCCTAAAAAAAGACAGACATTGATGCTGAGCGCCACCATGCCTCCCAAGATAAGGTCTCTGTCGAAGCATATCATGAAGAACCCAGTGGAGATAGCACTTGAGATGTCGAAACCTGCCGATGGAGTAATTCAGGCTGTTTACAGGCTGGGCGACCATCAGAAATTGCCGCTTATAAAGAGTCTTTTGTTCGACAATCCCGACTATACGAGCATCCTTATCTTCAGCTCTACAAAGAAGAAAGTATATGAGATAGTAAGGGGACTCCGGTCGAAAGATTTCGTGGTAGAAGGCATTTCATCCGATCTCGAGCAGAAAGAGAGGGAAGATATGCTGTCGAGGTTCAAGGCACGAAATACACGCGTTCTTGTAGCTACGGATGTTCTGAGCCGGGGTATTGATATAAAGGATATTGATCTTGTTATAAACTTTGATGTGCCTTCTGATGCCGAGGATTATGTTCACAGGGTGGGTCGTACGGCAAGGGCCGAATCTACCGGTTCAGCAGTAACGCTCGTCAACAGAACTGATAATCAGAAAATGGATCGTATTGAGAAGCTGATAGGCTATAAGGTTAACACTGCACCTTTGCCCTCTTTCATAGCCGACACACATGAAAAGATAAGCCCTCACAGTCATTCATCCGGTAAATCTGAAAAGAGAGGTTTTAAAAAGAGGCGCAATAATAAGTTCAGAAGAAAGAAAAGCGAATAAGAGTTACGGGGTGCGGGATACGGGTTACGGGGTGCGGGGTACGGGGTCCTATTCGTGGCGGATTGATTCTATTGGTTTCAGATCTGCGGCTCTCCTGGCAGGAAGATATCCAAAGGTGATCCCGACAAGTACCGAAAAACCAAATGCAATGAAGATTGAGTAGAGTGTCAGACTCGTCTTTACTTCAGTCAGGAGTCCGATACCCAGAGAAAGGGTTATCCCCAGCAAAACCCCTATCACACCTCCTGTTATGCTCATAGCCATAGCTTCGGTAACAAACTGCCCCATTATGTCTGATCTTCTTCCCCCGATAGCCCTTCTTATACCTATCTCCTGTGTCCTCTCCAGTACTGAGGCCAGCATGATATTCATAATACCTATACCACCAACAATAAGGGAGATAGCTGCTATCGATGCAAGAAGAAGGTTGTAAATGCGGCCTTCCTTTTTTTCCTGTTCCATCAGCTCATAAGGAATAATAATGCTGAAATCATCATTATTGAAATGGCGTCGTGTGAGTATGCTCCTGATAATTTCGGCTGACTCCAGCAATCCTTCCGAACTTTCAAGCTTGAATGTCACCTGCTTGATTTCACTTGTAAGCGGGTTTGCCTTCGGAAGTCTTTTGGTGAATGTCGAAAGAGGGATATAAACATCATTGTTCAGATCGCGGGCAGCCAGTTCGCCTACCGTTTCGGTAAATAGTGCTTTAGTCTTAAGGAGACCGGCAACTTCGAACCACTGGTCCCCCAGCTTGATATTTCTTCCAACCGGATCCTCATAGCTAAAAAGTTCCCTTGCAATATTGGCTCCCAGCACACACACTTTAAGCTGCCTGCTGTAATGATCGCTGTTAATGAAAATACCCCTGTCAATTCTGAAATTCAGTAT
>JALOMO010000098.1 GCA_025455395.1 Bacteroidales bacterium | reverse complement strand
GCAGCGTTGAAGCTCATAATCATACTGCCAGTTGCTTGTCATCGCCTCCCAGTTGCCGTCAAAGGCTATGCCGATGATCTCTCCCCGGGCATTCATCACGGGGCTGCCGCTGTTGCCACCGGTGATGTCACACTGGTTAAGGAAGGCGACGGGGACATCATTCAGTTCCGGGTCACTCCATCTGCCGAAATCCTTAGCTGCACGGAGTTTAATAAGCCCTTCCGGTGCATCAAAGGGCTCTACCCCCGTATTCTTGTCTGCCACGCCCTGGAGTGTGGTGAAGGGTGAATACCATACGGCATCGGCAGGCTTGTAGCCTTTTACCGGTCCCCAGGTGAACCTGATGGTCCCGTTGGCGTCTGCATAGATGGCCGAGCCCTTCCATTCATAAAGAGCCACAAGGTACTCCTTGCGCAGTGCGGTCACGTTGGCACCGAATGCACGGCTCACCTCAGCAGCCTCCTCCGCTACAGGGTATATGCCTGCTGCCAGAAGTATGAAGGGGTCACCTGTCTTCAAAAGCTCCGACGCCGGCTTTCCTACCAGGCTCCTGGCATATACAGGATCCTTTAGCTTTGAAGTATAATAAGACTCTGATATCCAGTCTTCAGGCGGATCACCAAAGATAAAATCCAGTCCTGAGATACGCTGTCCTTCCGGGAGGGCTGCTGCCATCTTCAGTGCCCTCAGCAACATCGCCTTGTCAACAGGTTCATAATAGTCATTATAGGCGTAAGTAAGCTGTTCCGCAAACTCAGCCAGTGCTTCCTCCGTCAGCCCTGGCTGCCTCTCTTCCTCAGGTTTCTCAAGCTCTTTTCCTATGCCATAGAGCTGTGTGGCTACGCTCGCCATGGTGCCTGATAGTCCCTGCAGGATGTTGATGACATTATCCCTCTCTTTTGTTCTGGCGATGATGTCATACTGTGCCTTCTCCTTCTCAAGTATCCCTGCATACTTTGCCTTCCTCTCGGGGGTACTGTTTGCCCAGGCCATGAACTCTTTTTCAAAATCAAGTTTCTTCTGCAGGAAATGAGTCTTATTCATCCCGCTGATGTTCCCTTCATAGTTCTTCATTGCGTTGGCCAGACCCTTCACCATGCTGGCAACCTTCAGCTTCCCTTCAGGGTCATTCATGGTAAGCTCATCACAGAGTGCAATTATCTCTTTGAAGTTACGGACAGAGAAGGGATAGTTTTCCTTGAGGTTCCATGCTACGGAGTTAGACGATCGGTATCTTGTTGTCTGTCCCGGGTATCCGATGATAAAGTTGAAGTCGCCCTCATCAAGATCACCCTCTGCCGGTCGCAGCCACACCTCAGGCTTGAAGGGTACATTCTCAGCGCTGTACTCTGTTCCCTTACCGTCGGGACTGACATATACCCTCATGAACGAAAAGTCACCTGTATGCCTTGGCCACATCCAGTTATCTGTCTCTCCGCCGTAGTTGCCTATTGACAGTGGGGGTGAGTAGACGATGCGTATGTCCCTGAAGACCTTGTAGGTGTACATGATATACTGTTTTCCCTCGAAGTGCGGGACCACTGAAGCCTCCATGTCATCTGCCCTGGCCTTCACTGCCTCTGTCATGTCGGCAATTATTTCATCCATCTTTTTCTGCCTGGCCAGCACGTCGGTTATGTCCTTCACACCGGCAAGGACCTCTGCTGTCACATCCTTCATCTCCACCATCAGCCGGGCCTCATATCCCGGTGCACTGATCTCCGCCGCCCGTCCCTCAGCCAGGAAGCCTTTGGTGAGATAGTCGCTCGCCACGCTTGACGCTCTCTGCAGGGCAGTAAAAGCGACGTGATGGTTCGTTACAACAAGTCCCTCGGGTGACACGAACGATGCTGAGCCTCCTCCGAGCTGGAGTATGGCATCAGCGATACATGGTTTATTAGGACTGTAGATCTTTTCCACAGGGATCATCAGTCCTTTTTTAGCCAGGTCAAGCTGTCCTATCTGCGACAGCATCCACATTCCCTCCTGCGCAATGGCTGAGAGGGTTGTCAGAATAACAAATGCAAAAACAAAAGACATTTTTTTCATGGCATTGTTGTTTAATTACAATTTTTCCTGTTACTGTTTAATGGTAAGAAATGATATCATCAGTTTCTCTTATTAAATCGCGGATGTCAGCCCGGAGCGAGTGGAGTTGCTCTTTTCTGGCAGGGAGAGCCTCTGTTTCAGGCTGCATTTCTCTCAAAGTTAGAAAGATTAAAAATGCAAGTCAATAGGTTGCATTGTTAAAATCCGGCCTTTTGCCATGGCCTCAGGAAAAGTTCGAGCGTACCGTTGACAGCCCTCACACAGGGCCAGTGCCAGGACTACCGATCACTGATTACTGACTGTGTCAGCCGTATCCGCCAACTGGCGGAGAAGGCTGATCACCGAATACCTTTCTGTGCTCTATGCTCTACGCTCTACGCTCTACGCTCTGTTCTCCGCCCCATGCCTCGTCCTCCGCCTTCGCCGGACGTAGTCCGCTTCGTCGGACGAAGTCCGGAGCCTTGGCGAAGGAGGGCCACATGCCCCATGCCTTGTCATCCGCCTTCGCCGGACGTAGTCCGGAGCCTTGGCGAAGGATGGCTCCCTGCCCCATGCTCTACCCCATAACCCCTTCCATTACCTCTATTTCAATTTATTTTTGTTGATATGGCTTGCTTATTGACTGAATTTAGCTAACTTCGGTCAATAATTTGACTCTATTATGAAAATAATTGAAAGGGAAATAACCGATTCAATTAAAAGGAAACTGAAACCCAATAAAGTTGTTATCATTTCCGGGGCACGGCGTGTGGGGAAGACCTTCCTTCTGAAAGAGATAATTAAAAGTTTCAATGAGCCCCATCTGCTGCTTAACGGAGAGGATTTCAACACTGGCATATTGCTGGCAAAGCGATCGGTCGAGAACTACAGACAGCTGATGGGTTCAAGAAAGCTTCTTTTAATTGATGAGGCCCAGAAGATCGTTGATATTGGAAGTATACTAAAACTTATGGTTGATGAGCTGCCGGGCATAAGGATTATCGTCACAGGCTCATCAGCATTTGACCAGGGCGAGATGACAGGTGAGCCGCTGACGGGCAGAAAACATACCTTCAACCTCTTCCCATTGTCTGAGAGAGAGTTCAGGCAGGTCGTAACTCCGGTCGACAGGCCCGATAACCTGACACAACGACTCCTTTTTGGCAATTATCCTGAGCTGGTAAACATGTCTGATACGTCAGAGATGAAAGAATACCTGAATGAGATAGTTAGTTCTTATCTCCTGAAGGATGTACTGGCATATGATAATATCAGGCACTCCGGGAAAATATTCAATCTCCTGCGTCTGTTGGCATACCAGGTCGGAAACGAAGTGTCATACAATGAGCTGGGGAAGAGCCTGTCACTGAGTAAAAACACTGTTGAGAAGTACATGGACCTGCTCTCAAAGGTATTCATTCTCTTCAAGGTTGAGGGATTCAGCCGTAACCTCAGAAAGGAGATAACAAAGAGCCCTAAATGGTATTTTTACGATAACGGCATCAGAAATGCGGTTATCGCATCCTTCAACCCGTTGGATACCCGTAATGATACCGGACAGCTATGGGAAAATTATATGATCTCTGAACGTTTGAAATACCAGCATTACAAGAGCCGGAGAGCCAATAACTTTTTCTGGAGGACATATGACCAGCAGGAGATAGATTGGGTTGAAGAGCACGATGGTATTCTGAACGGGTTTGAGTTCAAATGGACAGAATCAAAGGTAAAGACACCTGTTGCCTGGCAAAATGCCTATCCTGGTTCAGGATTCACCCTGATCAATCGCGACAACTATTCAGAATGGCTTACCTGGGAGGGAGGCTGGAGCCCTGCCCCTTGCTCCTTGCCCCATGCTCCATGCCCCGTGCCCCATGCTACCTGCCAGGAGATAAAAAAAAACTTACTTCTGGCAGCGGAAGAGAATAACAAATAGTAGTAGTTTTACCTGAAACCCGACTATCACCCCTCACCATGAAGACAGCAGTTATTACCGGCGGCACAAGAGGCATAGGCTCCGCTCTCGTCAGATCATTCCTGCAAAATGGATGGAATGTCGCATATTCCGGGACATCGGAGAACACCCTGGAAGAGTCATTGACGCTGCTTGATGGCCATTATGAGAGAAGACGATATGCAGCCTTCCTGTGCGATGTGACAGGTGAAGCTGATATAATCAGCCTGTGGGATAATGCTGTCAAGACATTCGGCAGTGTTGACATATGGGTAAACAACGCAGGCATCTCCTGTGACCAGACTCCTTTCCATAAGCTCGATCCGGTGATCTTCACTGGCATCATTGACACCAACGTCAGGGGACTGATGCTTGCGACACATGTGGCTTATAACAGGATGCTGCTGCAGGGCTACGGTGCCATTTACAACATGGAGGGACTGGGGAGCGACGGGAGACGTGTCACAGGCCTCACTCCATACGGTACCTCCAAGAGGGCAGTCAGGTATTTCACCGACGCCTTTGCTGCCGAGGTGAAAGGGGGGAGGGTGATTGTCGGTACCATTAGTCCGGGTATGGTTCTGACAGACATGACAATGTCGCAGATAAGAAAGGATCCTGACAGCAGCAGGCAGCTGATAAAGATCTATAACATACTTTCGAATGAAGCTGACACAGTGGCTCCGTACCTGGTGAACAGGATGATCGCCAACAGGAGTAACGGCGCCAAAATATCATGGCTCACAACATGGAAGGTCATCAGCAGGTTCCTCTTCGCCCCCTTCTCGCGCCGCGATATAGTAAGTAAGTACCTTGGGGAGAAGACGGAAGACGGAAGACCGAAGACCGAAGACACAACTGTCTAACCGATAACCGATAACCGATAACTGATAACTCATATGCCCCTTGCTGCCAGCTTAATCAGAAGGAGATCATCTTATACCCCCTCTTGATATACTTCGTCAGCAAGCCCCCTGTGCCTCTGACGTCGACAGAGCATACCTTGAGGTCTTCGGTCACATTGTACATGTTTGCGCAGACGATACAGGCCTGGACAATGACACCATCTTTCTGCAGTGTGGCGATCTTATCCTTCACCATCTGGTTCTCCGACATAAGTCTCTCCGACGGACCCCATGCCAGCAGTATCACCTCCCTGAACCACTTCTGTCTCTTGGCATAGCCTGTATACATCAGGCAGGCTTTCTCAGCCACCTCGGGGTCGCCGCTCGACCATAGCACCACAAGCGTGTCAGAGGCAGTTGCGGGTATGCTGTCCTGTGCTTTCAGGGCATTGGTAAAGCCTGTACAGACAACCAATGCGATAAATAGAGTTCTCATTTTCATTTTTCAGGTTTTAATGATAATGTATTGCAGCCTGTCAGCGACTGCCTTCCAAAAATAGCATAATTATTCACCATCGCTTATATCATGCATGGTATCACCTGGCAAGTAGCCCCGGGGTGCTGAACAGACGCCGGGTGATGCCCTCCGGCGACGCGCCGGGAGCGTGACCAAAGATCAAAAGGTAAATCATTGTTCTTACTTTCTTTGTCTTGATACAAAGAAAGTAAGCAAAGAAAAATCAAGGCTTGGGATTTTTTTGGGATACGGCTTCTTCGGGCAGCCCTGCGCGTTACAACTCTCCCGACACATAATTTGTATTCTTGAAAAATAAATAATTCTGGTTGTGTCGGGATCAGACAGTAACGCTCCGGCAGGCTTGCCCTGCTGCTGCCCTCAGTCGCCGTATCACTTCCAAAAAAATCCAAGGCCGATCCTTATGATAGAAATGTTTGTGAACACAGATCTATGATGCCATCGGCATCAAAGATCTGTAGCCCCGGGTGACAACCCGGGGTAATGGCGCCGCAGCGCCATACGCCGGCGCACAAGTGCTGAACAGACACCGGGTGATGATTGCCGGCGCCAGGCCGGGTCTCGATCAGACCACCCCCCGTCCGCCAACCGGCGGACGTACCCCTCCTAACTTAGGAGGGGAAACCACTATTTAAAGCCATTGCCCTTTCACCGGCAAAACCTGACCGCAAGACCGCATGACCGCATAACACTACTGCCTATTGCCTCCTCATTTCGCCCTGCGCCCTGCGCCCTGAGCTCTGCGCTCTGCGCCCTGGCGCCCTCAGTCGTGAAGCGCGCCGCATCTGTTTCTCACAGTGTGAACAGATATTGCAGCTTCACAAAATACTGGTGCCCGGTTGTCTGGTATGTATTACTTTCATCCAGGTCATATTCAAGATAGTCCTGGGTCATGCCAGCACAGAACATTGTAAAGGCGTTGAACTTATAACTCACCAGCGGATAGATATTGAATGAGTTGTCGAAGGTATTATACTCACCGATGCCCCTGATAAAGAGCTTCCGCGTAAACTGGACCGTGGTCACGTTTCTGAAGATGTGGCCGTTATAGAACTCATCACCGTTCGCAATGCTCTCCAGGCGTGCGGTTGACCATGAAAAGGATAATTTAAGCCATGAAGTCGGCTCAAGTGAGAGTTCGGTGTTTAAATTATAGCCCCTGCCCAGCTCAGGCACTTCAGACCGCCTGATATATTTGCCTGCGGATCCGGAAAATGAAATATTGACACCCTTCAGAGGGGTCGTCTCAGTCATGAACACTGACCTGTTGACCCCCTTGAAAAGCACATCCCTGAATCGCTCCTGGTTCACGGCCATATATGTATAAAACAGCGTTGTCTGACCGATCATGCTGATATTGACACCCGGCTGGATAACAAATTCCTTAAAGACCCCGTCGTAGTTGTATCCGAGCGTTGATGCGGCATTCAGTCTTATTCTCTGTATTAGTTTCTTGTTGATATGGAAGGTATACCTGTGGCTCATGTAGCTGACTCTTCCGTTGACCTCGGGGAACATCCCGTTATAGGTCTGGTAGGTGGGGGAGAAGTTATTCTGGACAAGTGATAAACCGTATTTTCTCCCTGCTCTGTATAAGGAGAGGTGCATCCCTGTTCCGAAGTATTTTTCACCGTTAAAGGCAGCGTCCTTTCCTGTCGAGCCGAATTCCCTGGTGTTATCGAACAGATCAGGATTGTTTATCTCCCTCGTGTGTGAAAGGAACAGCTCGCCTGACCAGTACCAGTTTTTCCAGAACTTCAGGTTCCAGTCCAGCCCACCCAGGTAGTTGTGTGCCTCGGTGAAGTTCCTGTTAAGAAACAGGGCCCCGACAAAGTTCTCATTCTCCATATCGTACCTGATTCTTGCCGCTCCTGCAATTGACCGTTCTTCAGTTGTAACAGTATTGCTCTCCTCCTCGCCGGGCACAATTACAGAAGTGTTCCTGTCGTCGGCAGCAAGTGCAAGGTATGAGAATCGCCCTGCTTTGCCGTTGACTTTTGCGGCAAACAGGGGATTATTGATTGTTCTTGAATAGTACATCGGAGTCTGCAGAAGGTCCATTCCCGACATGAAGAAGGGTCTCTTTTCAGGGTAGTACAGGGCGAAGGTGGAGTTAACGGTTATCTGGCCGGCGTCGGATTCTATCTGGCTGAAATCGGGATTTACAACCGCGTTTATTGTTGTATTGGGACCCGGTGAGTATGTAATGCCTCCGCCGACCCTGGCTGTCACTTTGCTCTGATCCATGGGTGAATCAGGATCTGCAACATCGCTTCTCTCACCCTTCTGTTCAAGCATGATGTAGGGGAGAATTGAAAGAGATTTTCCTGGTTTTATGCCTTCAAGACCCTTCAGCACTCCTCCCTGTCCCAGCCACGACGGATTATTCCTGTCGTTCATGGTCCATGACAGCAGGTACCGGCTGTCGCGCGGCATGCTCCTGCAGAGGGTGATGGTCCAGTCCTGTATTTCTGCGGAATTAAAGGAGAACACGCTGAAAGGGATTGCCATTTCTGCTGTCCAGCCCTGCTCATCGACCGATGCTGCCGAATGCCAGACCATATCATACGACGGGTCCTCGTTACCTGAACCCATCATCATCAGGTCGCCCTGTATCCCGTATGGATTTACAGCGAATTCAAGTCCTTTCTGGTAGTTGTTGTAGGTGTCTATCGATACAACTACAAAATCGTCATTGAACATTTTATCTCTGTCGGCAAGGTTGGCTCTGATGGCTGAAGGGAGCGAGTCAAAGCACCTGAATCCGAAATAGAGATAATCATCGTTGTAGAGCACCAGTGCAACGGTCTTCTGCTTTGCCGGCTGGTTTTCGCCCGGCATGATCTCATAGTTAAGTTCAACAGGCATTGCCTGTAGCCATAGCGGGTCATCCATTTTGCCGGACAGGTTTATGCTCCTGTCTATTTTCACCGCCGGGAGGGAAGGTTTGGAAGTCTCTGTAGTGCCGGGCACGGCACTTTTTGCTGTAACGACGACTGCCATCAACAGTGCTGCCGCAAGAAACAGTTTTTTCATTCTCTCATGGTTAGGTTAACAGTTCTCTTTGAAATCTGTCCAATAAGAAAAGGTCTCCGGTATAAAGACCGGTAAATTTTCAAAACGCCGCTTAAAGAATTGTTAATGTGGTGTTAATGGCAGGTGGCATGGTCTTGATCAGACCACCCCCCGTCCGCCAACCGGCGGACGTACCCCTCCCCGTTCAGCCTATCGGCTTCACGGGGCAGGCTCTAACTTAGGAGGGGAAAATATCCATGTAGAGCTGACTGCAACACCCCATAATTCTTAATTCTCCCTGCCCCCCTGTACTGCTTTGAAACATTTCCATAATCTGCATTTTTTTTACTATCATAGCTTACTGAAAAAGAGGTACACTTAACCATTGACAAAATGAAACAGCTCGTAAAGATTCTTCCATTAGTTGCAGCAATGATCATAATGGGTGGATGCGGACAAAAAGGCAAACCCGTGGTTCTGAATGAGCAGAAAACGATCCTCTATGCCGAATTCATGCATGAGGTTAACTCATTCAACCCGGTTTTCACGTACGAGCGCGACTTCAGGGCCGATCATCTCTTCTTTGGCAACGATGTCATTGCCTCAGCCATTGAAGAGGGTAAGCAGCTGGCCGGGTTCCTGCAGGCTGTTGATGATATGGGAGGCGGCATGGTCAAGACCGTTCCTCTCGTTCAGGCAAAATCAATGTCGGGCGGACCGGTGGACAGCCTGTTCTACAAAAGAATCAAAGAGACAATCCTTGAAGGTGTAAGAAGCAACAGCGGTGCTGCGGGCTTATACCTCTCGCTTCACGGCGCCATGGGAGTGCAGGGTATGTTCGATCCTGAGGGAGAGATAATAAAGGAGATAAGAGAGGCTGCCGGCCCCGGGTTTGTCATCGCGGTCAGCTTCGACCTGCACGCCAACAATACGGTACGCCGGGCAGAGAATGCCGATATCATCGTGGGATACCATACCAATCCGCACCGCGACCACTTCCAGACGGCATACAGGGCAACGGAGCTCCTGCTACGTACTGTCGCCGGCGAGATCGATCCTGTCATGGTAGTCAAAAAGATGAAGCTTCTTAAGGGAGGGGGGATGAATATCGACCTTCTGCCTCCCTTTAGGAAGATCTTCAGCACCATGAGAAAGATGGAGAAGGAGCAAGGTGTGCTGTCAGTTTCATTTTTCCCCGTTCATATATGGATTGATGATCCGGAACTGGGATACTCGACCATAGCCATAACCGATGGCAATGCTGAACTTGCCGTGGAGAAAGCCGCACTTATTGCTGACATGGCCTGGGAGGCAAGAACGGTTCCGCAGCCCGAGGGCCTGACACCTCAGGAAGCGATAGAGATGGCACGTAAGAAGAGGGTAGCCCGGGCTCTTGGCACTGTAGTGTTCTGCGATATCTCTGATGCTGTAGGAACAGGTACGCCGGGCGAAAGCACATGGATACTTGATGCCTTGATGAAAGGCGGTAAGGATCTGCGGACGTACATCAGTGTCAGGGATGAGGAGGCTGCCCTGGAGGCCTGGGACTATGGCATTGGCGATACTGTCAGCCTGCTGTTGGGAGGGAAGATAGATACTGTTTACAACAAGTCGGTCAGCTATTCGGGTGAGATTATCTTCAGGGAAGAGACCAGCCTGGGGAAGACGGTTATAGTAAGGAATGACGGTCTCCATGTGATAGTGTCGGAACTACCCCTGGCAGGATGGTACACCTCTGACTATAAAAAGCTGGGGCTTAACCTGATGAAGGCAGATATTGTTGTTGTCAAGAACCTCTTCCCCTTCCGTTACCGTTTCCTGTTATATAACCGCAAGACGATAAACATCGTCACACCCGGACTAAGCAACATCAATCCGTCGGAGCTTCACTATCAGTACCTTCCGCGTCCCATCTACCCGCTTGATGAGATTGAAAGCTGGTAGCATAGCTCATCGGTACTGATCACCGAATAACTCTCTTTGCTCTACGCTTCTCACTCATTGCCTTCAGGCCGGTGATGATTCCCGGCGCCAGGCCGGGTCTTGATCAGACCACCCCCCGTCCGCCAACCGGCGGACGGACCCCTCCTAACTTAGGAGGGGAAACCACTATTTAAAAGGTGATGGCGCCGCAGCGCCTTGCGCCGGGACGAGAGCCATCTGTCTCGACGGAAATTAACCATGTGATCTATCCACCATCAGCCATCATATTCATCCAAACAATCCCCTGCTTAACTTTGTTTATATAATATAATCCGACGATTAAGAATCAATCTCATCATGACACCGAAAAAAGAGAGACAGGTAATCGCCGTTGCAGTAAGAATTAACGCCCCGGTGAAGCAGGTATGGGACCTCTTCACCGGTCCCATCCATATCATCCACTGGAACAATGCCTCTTCCGACTGGCAGACCAGCTATGCAGAGAACGATCTCCGACCCGGTGGCGCGTTCCTTTCGAGGATGGAAGCCAGGGATGGCTCTGCGGGGTTTGACTTCACCGGACAGTATGATGAGGTGTCCACCGGAAAGACAATATCATATACCATGACTGATGGCAGAAAGGTCCATATTGCTTTTAAAGAGACGGCAGGACTGACACAGGTAACAGAATCCTTTGAGGCGGAGGAGGAGAACTCTGCTGATCTGCAGAAGGCAGGCTGGCAGGCTATCCTTGACAACTTCAGGAGTTATGTCGAATCATACGGCAGGAGGGAGGTCCATCATTACGAGATCACAATTGACAATACACCTGAAAACGTCTTCCGTATCATGCTGGCCGAAGAGACATACAGGGAATGGACCTCCCCGTTCAATCCCCATTCTCACTTCACAGGCTCATGGGATAAGGGGAGTAAAATAGTTTTCCTCGGGACAGCCGCTGACGGCACCACCGGGGGGATGATTTGCAGGATCAGGGAGAACATCCCGGGGCGGTTCCTGAGCATTGAGAGTATCGCTGAAATCGTTGCCGGCAAGGAGATAACCACCGGAGAGGAGGCTGCTGTCTGGCAGGGATCACTTGAAAATTATAGTCTAAGGCTTGCCGGTGACAAGACATTGCTTTCAGTCGACACTGACGTGCCCGCCAGTCACGCGACCTATTTCTCCGGGACATGGCCAAAGGCGCTGCAGAAGCTTAAATCGCTCTGTGAATAGTATTGCCCGGTATCTTACCTTCAATTGCACGGTTAATGTCACCATCACCTGAACAGTACGCCGGTTATTGACGGCACAATTCCGTAAGCTTAAGGCATGTGTTCCAGTTCCTTGATGTGGCCCTGGCCTCCAGCTTCTTCTCGATGAAGGTGTTGTCATACTTTGTCCGGCCGTAGCCCCCAGGGCAGTGCAGGTAGGCTGCCTTACCTCTGATAATAATCTCATCAGGCGGGAAATTATATGACAACAGTTTTTCTGCCTTTACGGGATCAGGATCCCTGTCAAGGAATGTCACATGCAGCTTCGTGAGATCAATACCGGCTCTGCGGGGGAAGGGATTATCAGATACTACTGCTGACAGCTCCTGCGGGGTCAGTACCAGTACGTGAAGTGTAAGTCCGAAGCCTTTTGTTACTGTTTCACTTATTCTCCGGGCCAGGGACTGGCATGATTCCTCAGCATCATTAAAAATGACATTCCCGCTCTGGATATACGTACTTACCTCCTTAAATCCCTCCTTCTCCAGGGCTTGTACAAGCTCCGGCATCCTGATAATGTTCTTGCCCACGACATTAACGCTGCGTAAAAGTGCTATGTATTTTGGCATTGGGGTTTTTAATTGAACATCAAATTACTAAAAAA